>REEF01000572.1 GCA_007695205.1 Planctomycetaceae bacterium | reverse complement strand
CGTTCGAGAAATAACTGTCCGATGTCCCGTCACCCCTCCGGGGAGAGTGCAGGGTGAGGGGGGGGCGAAAGTGCGTCAGTTATTTCCCGAACGGTGCTAAGGAACCGGCGGAAGCCACCGGAGATCCGTTTCAACATGTATCGAACGGTCCGAAGGGGCTGGGAGGACTGATAATGCCTTTCTACGACGATGCTAGCCGTAAGACCCGACAGGTGGTGTCAGCCGTTTTTGTGCAAACGTCGAAAAAGTCCTGATCTTGAGAGTGGACTGAAAGAAACAACGACAACGCCTAAGCATCGGTAAGCTGATGATTGCCTCGGACTTGGAAATGCTGTTGCGTGCGGTGTTTGCCATCGTCGGCGCGGGAGCCTTGGGCTGGGAGCGGGAACGCTACGGGAAGCCGGCCGGGTTGCGGACGCAAATGATGGTCGGACTCGGCTCGGCCATGTTCACCATGGTCTCGTTGCGGTTGTACTTGGCCTCGCAGCACGAGAGTTCTCCTGGCCAGTTCGATCTGATGCGAATTATCGCTGGAATCATCGGCGGAATCGGCTTTCTGGGAGCCGGTACCATCATTCAGTCGCAAGGCTCCGTCAAGGGAATCACGACTGCCTCGACGATTTGGGTCGTCGGGGCCTACGGGATCGCCTGTGGGCTGGGCTACTACTCGCTGGCCGGGATGAATCTGCTGTTGGCCCTCATGGTTCTGATCGTGTTTGGAAGGCTGGAGCGACGTTTCCTCGGCTCGCCGCTCGACCCGCCGTCTTCTGCAGAGGAATTCCCCCTGGAAGGCGGCCAGTGCCGGGACCGGCGCGACGAGTAGTGAGGCGTCATCGCTGTTCCCGATTTGCCTCACCGTATCCGGGCAGGGTAGGGCGGGGATCGCGGGGGCCGTTGTTGACGGGTTCCCAGAAGCCAAGATCTCGCTCGATCGAAGCCCCTCCCTGTTCTTTCATCGCCGTCGCCAGCTCGCGGAGCCGCTGGTCCACCCGGCCGTGGAAGGTGTCCGCTTCATCCAATCGCCCGGCAGGGATGCCCCCGAGCAGTTCGAGGGCTTCGTCGACGTGGTCGATCCCCCAGACGTGGAACGAACCGTCACGCACGGCGTCGACCACGTCGGGCCGGAGCACCAGGTGGCGGATATTGGACGCTGGCACGGCCACACCTTGCTGGCCAGTGAGTCCCTGATCGCGGCAGACGTCAAAGAAGCCCTCCACCTTCTCATTCACGCCGCCGATGGCCTGCACTTCACCCCATTGGTTGACCGAGCCGGTTATGGCGATATCTTGACGGATCGGTACCTTGGCCAAGGCGCTCAGCAGGCAGAGCAATTCGGTTGCCGAGGCACTGTCGCCGTCGATCATGCCATAGCTTTGCTCCATGGCGATACTGGCCGAGAGGGCCAGGGGGTGCTCCCCGGCGTACTGGTTGCGGAGATAGCCGTCAAGGATCAGCACGCCTTTGTCGTAGGTACGGCCGCTTAGCTTGCTTTCGCGTTCGATGTTGATGACCCCCGCCGCGCCGACGCCCACGCTGGCGGTGACGCGCGAGGGGCGGCCGAACGCGTAATCGCCTAGGTTGGCCACCGCCAGACCGTTGACTTGGCCGATGGCTTTGCCGTCGATGCGAATCCGCAATGTCCCCTGACCGATCAACTCACGAATCTTGCCGGCCACCCAGTCCGAGCGGTAGACTTTCTCGTCAATGGCCTGGCGGACGTGCTTCCGGGTAATTTGCTCCGCGCCATCGTCTTGCCGCGCCCAGTAGCCGGCTTCGCGGGCGAGGTCGGCGATGCGGCTGAATTCCGCCGTCAGCTTGTCCTTGTCGTCGGCCAGTCGACAGGCGGCCCGCACCAGTTCGGCCACGCCGTCAGCGGCCATGACAGGCAGTTCTTCCTGCTGGCTCAGCTTTCGAGCGAAGCGGCCGATGAGCTGGGCGCTTTCCGCTCGCCGTTCCATTTCTCCCACGAACTCCGCCTTGACCTTGAAGATTTCGGCGAAGTCTTCGTCGTACAGGTGCAGCAGATGGTACAATAGGGGGTTGCCCAGCACCACGAGTTTCACGTCCAGGGGAATGGGCTCCGGGTCCATGCCCGACGTGGTGAACATGGCGAACGGATCATACGTTTCCACCTTCAACTGGCCGCTCTTGAGCGTGCGTTTCAGTTCCTTCCACACCAGCGGCTCGGTCAGGGCATCCAGCAGATTGATCACGACGTAGCCCCCATTGGCTTTCAGCAACGCGCCCGCCTTGATGCGAGTGAAATCGGTCACGAGCTTGCCGAACCGATCGACGACCTTTTCGATCGTTCCGAACAGGTTACGATAGTTTGGCCATTCTTCGATGACGACCGGCGCGCCGGTTTGTCGTCCGTTGTCGACAATCAGATTGATCTGGTACTCGCACAGCCGCTCTTCGGCCGACGGCTGCGACATGCCCAGCAGCATGGCCATTTGCTGCTGCTGACCTCCCTCGGATTCGCGGAAGCTGTCCAGATGCTCGATCATGTGACGCTTGAGTTGTTCGAGCCACTCGTGGAGTTTCTCGCTATCGTACCGTTCGGCGATTCGGTTGACTCGCGGTTCGATGCGGCTTGCAGCCACGCTGCGTTCAACCTGCCGGACCTCGTCTCGCAATTCCTGGCCGATATCCTCCTGGCGGCGCAGGATTTCTTCGCCCTGACGCGCCAATTCCTGTTGGCGCTGCTGAACCGACTTCCGCTCGTCCTCGGAAAGCTGGGTGATTTCTTCCGGAGTCATTGGACGGTCGTCCTTCAGCGGCACGAGCGCCACCTGGCCGTTGGGCATCTGCTCGACGCTCAGTCCCTTTTCCTGGGCGAGCTTTTCCAGTTCTTCGAATACGTCTCGGCGACGCTCCTGATAGTGGTCCCCAATGCGGCGTTTTTCGCGGTTGAAGTCCTCCTCGCGAAACGCCTTGGGCAGTTCCTCGCGAAGCCGTTCGAGCAGGTCCTCGATGTCGTGCTTCAGCCGCGCGCCCTGCCCGGCGGGCAGCGAAATTGCCAAGGGGCGGTCAGGCTCGTCGAAGTGGTTCACGTAAATCCAGTCCGATGGAACGGGCTCGGCGGCGCCTCGCCGCGCCAGTTCCCGCCGGATCGTTTCCTTCTTGCCGGTCCCGCTGAGCCCGGCGACATAGATGTTGTAGCTCGCATGGCGAATCCCCAGTCCCAGGTCGAGCGCCCGCAGCGCCCGCGGCTGGCCGACGATCTCGCCCAGCGGTTCCAGTTCGTCCGTGCAGGCGAAGTCCAGTTGGTTGGGGTCGATTCGAAGATCGACCTGATCGGCCGTCAAGTGTTGTGCCTCCCGTGACCGTTCCATGGCCTACTCCTTTCGTGGCGGTGTGTGTTGTTTGGGCAAACGAGCCCAATAGATGCCGTTCTGATGGCCCTGTTCGATTTCGTTCACGTCGACCGGCATGTCCAAGGCGAAGCAGCGGCAGAACCGCCCGCAGGTTCGCTCGGCGATCAACCGGCGCCCCTGCCTCACAAAGCCGGTGCTCCAGCGAACCCCACAAAAGACCATCTCGCGCTCTTTCACTTTCAGCTCGACGTCCTCCGGGGCGACGCCGGGCAGATCGGCCAGCAGAAGGTAGGCGTCGTCAATGTCGTAAACATCGACGGCCGGCCAACTGGTGAGGCCCCGGCCGGCATGTTGTCTCCAGGGCGTCTGGATCCATGTGGCGAACGCGTCATCGATCTCGCGATCGATGTTCGACTCGTTCCCCAATAACCGCACGAGCAACGATGACATCATGAAAACTCCTTCCCCGGGGCGCACGCCTGGCGGGCCCCGGGCGGGCATGCCGCGTTGTTGGTGTGCGGGTGACTACTGCAGCGACAGGAGCACAAAGCGTGCCGGGCCGTCGGGAGCTTGCACCCGCAGTCGCACACCTTCGTCCAGGTCAGCCGCCTCGACCGCCTCGCGAAGATCGTTAATGTCGGTTACTTCCCGCCCATGCACTTGGACGATGATATGGCCCTGGCGGAGACCTGCGATGGCCGCCGAGCTGAAGCGCCGGACGCCGAGCACCAAGATGCCACGAGACGTTTCCAAATCGTGTTCGCGAGCAATTTCTGGTGTGAGCGCTACCAAGCGTTGGAACCCAAGCTTGGCCAGGGCCTCGGCTTCTTCCGGCTCCTCCGGCCCTGGCGGCTCCGCCGGAGCCAGCTCGTCGGGTTCCTCAGGTTCGACCGGCTGTTGGCCGAGGGTCACCTGAACTTCCGCCGGTTGGCCTTCGCGCAACAGCGTAAGACGAATGGACTGGCCGGGTTCGCTTCGTGCGACGCGTTCGCGGAGCGTCGCGGTGTCTTCGACCGCTTCCTCGTCCATTGCCGTGATGACGTCGCCCGACTGAAGTCCGGCCTGGTGGGCCGGGCCGTCCTCGACCAGGTCCTCGATCAACACGCCAGCTTCGGCTCCGAAACTGGCAAGGACGCCTCGGTCATCGCTGATGACCGTTCCCAAATAGCCACGTTTCACAATTCCGTCGCGGATCAACGCGTCGGCCACTTCGCGGATCAAGTCGACGGGCGTCGCAAATCCAAGGCCGGAAAATGCCCCGCTACGGCTGGCAATGGCCGTACACATCCCGACGACCTCGCCCCGAGCATTGACCAGCGGTCCGCCCGAGTTGCCGGGATTGATCGCCGTGTCGGTTTGGATGAAGTTTTCATAACCGCGGGGGCCGAGGATGCCTACGTGCCTCTCGGTGGCCGAAACGATCCCCTGGCTGACCGAAAACGCGTAGCGAAACGGCGAGCCGATCGCCAGCACGATGTCGCCTTGCTCCACCTGCTGCTGGGCGAGCGTCGCCGGGGTCAGGTTTTCTGTGTCGATCTTCAACACGGCCACGTCCGTCGGCGGGTCGGATCCGATCAACTCGGCCTTGACTTCCGTATCGTCGTGCAACATCACCACGATCTGTTCCGCCTGGACGACCGCATGGTGGCTGGTGATGACGTGACCCTGCTGGTCGTAAATCCAACCGCTGGCGTTGCCGATGGGCAGCGGCACGTTGTAGCGGTCGTAATCCGGCTGTTGGGGCGCGCGTCGGCCGCGAAAAAACGGCTGCAACTCCGGGAGCCGGTCCAGCAGCGGACCGTACCGCCGCTGCAACTCTTCCAGTTCCTCCTCGGAAAGATCCGGGGTCAGACGGCGTCTATGAGCCCGCGGGCGAACCTCGACGGCCACCTGAACCACGCTTGGACTGGCCGCCTTGGCCACCGTCCGAAACGAATCGCTTAACAAGGTCAGACGTTCCGTGGCGCTCACTTCCGACAACGGTTGGGCAGACCCTTCGTGGTCGTCACCGGTCGGCGAATTCTCGGCAGATTCGCCTCCGGCCGATCCCGACGTTGTGTTGTCTTCCGAAGGCTCGTCTTCCGAGGGCTCGTCTTCCGGCATGGTAACCTCAGGGTCCGGGACCACCTCTTCCGAGGGCGGCGTGGGAGGAGCGAGTGTTCGATCGTTCTGCTCGCAGCCCAGGCAAACGAGCCAGCCCCCCAATACCAGTCCAAGGATGATTTTCCAGTTCTGTCGTTTCGTCAACGTGATCATCAGTCTTCTCCATCGGTTCGAGTACGCCCTGTGGGCAAGTCATGAATGCAGGCGCGCGGATTGCGTCCCGGTTGTGTTATTGCCGAAAAGGACACGCTGCACATCGCATACCAAACGGCGCGGCTTCATTTTGGCCCCGGGTGGATTGTCGCCGCAGGCAAACCGATTGCTTGAAGCTACCATTTCGACGTGCCCGCTGCCCCGTCATCTGACGCGTTCCTCGCCGTCCCATCCGGCAGCGCCCACCAACGGCACAAACCGGACCTCGCCCAGGTTCTCCTGACGGTAGTCGTCTTCGGCGATCTTTCGCACGCGAATCAATTGCTGCTGCGAAGGTTTGCGGCCGACGGGGATCACCAGCCGGCCGCCGATCGCCAGTTGATCCCTCAGCGGCTGGGGAACATCAGGGCCACCGGCGGCAACGGTGATCGCCTGGTACGGCGCGTGTTCCGGCCAGCCCCGCGTCCCGTCGGCGTGCAGGACGTGAACGTTCGCAAACCCCAGGGTCCGCAACCGCTCGCGAGCCGTTTCGGCCAGTTCGCGATGTCGTTCGACGGTGTAGACTTCTTTCGCAATCGCCGCCAACACCGCCGCCGCGTATCCGGAGCCCGTGCCGATTTCCAGGACTCGGTCCGTGGATTTCAGTTCCAGCGTGGCGGCCATCAGCGCCACGACGAACGGTTGAGAAATCGTCTGCTCGTGGCCGATCGGCAAGGCCGAATCGTAATAGGCGGCCTCGTGCAGTTCCGCTGGCACGAACGCTTCGCGCGGAACTTGACGCAGGGCATCGAGCACGGCTGGACTTCGAATCCCCTCTCGTTCGATTTGTGCGACCAACCGTTCCCGCTCGCGGATCCGGTTGATGTTGGAATGAGTCGACATGGAACATCCGCCGTGCAATTCCCATGCCGCAAAGCTGCCTTCCAGCGCACGTTCGATTCGGTGCGACGGGCACGGGAAAAGAGGTTCCCAACCGGACAATTTGCCGCAGCGATCAGCCAAATTGCCACGGTTGCGATGGGATGCAGGCCGAGCGCGGCGGATGGCCTCCAATGCGCTCGAGTGCTACGTCCGAAACGCCTGCGGTTTCACACTTGCTTCGATCGCACGCTGCTGGTTGGCTCCTCGGGTTCCTCTTCGCGTTCGTGTCCCATCCAGCCTGCGGCCAGGACACTACCGCTGATGAGCATCAGGCTGTGCGGAGTCGGCACGACTAGCCCGAGCAGCCGGCGCAGCGGCCTAATGGCCAGCGTCGTTGCGAGCAGGCCGGTCGAGGCGAACACCGCTCCGACCACTTGATGGCTGGGCCACTGGCCGTGTCGCCCGGCATCCAGCGTCTGGGCCAGTTGGTTGGCAACGATCGTGGCGAAGGCCACTGTCTTGGCCTGCTCGTCGCCGCCGGACCGCCTGGCCAGCCAATAACCGGCCAAGGCGGGGATGGAAGTGGCCAAGGCGCGGCGCAAAATGTCTTTCCGCAAAGCCGCGTCCATGGCGACCAGCCCTTCGCGCGCTAGCCCGGCCAGGTGACGATGTTCCGGATGCTGGAGGACGACGGCCAGGGCGGGCACGGCGTCGCTGAAGAGGTTGACGACCAGGATCTGCACGGCGGTCAGGGGCGAGGGCGTACCCAAGGCGGCCGCCCCGGCCATCAGGCCCAGTTCCCCCAGGTTGCCGCCGAGCAAAAGTCCCAGGGCACTGCGCATGTTCTGCCAGAACACCCGCCCCTCGACCAGCGCTTCGACCAGCGTGGCGAAGTCGTCATCGGTCAGGATCATGTCGGCCGCCTGGCTCGCCACCTCGGTGCCGATGCGCCCCATCGCCACCCCCACGTCCGCCAGACGCAGCGCGGGCGCATCGTTCACGCCGTCGCCGGTCATCGCGACCGCGTGGCCGAGGCCTTGGAGGCACTGGATGATGCGCAGCTTGTCCAAGGGCGTTGCCCGCGCGATGACCGTGGCGCGCCCCATCCGCTCTTGAAGCTGCTGCTGGTCAAGGTCGGCGATCTCGCTGCCAAGCAGGATGCTTTCGTCATGGACGGGAAGGCCGGCTTCCTCGGCAATGCTCCGAGCCGTACCGGGATGGTCGCCCGTGATCATGATGACACGCACCCCGGCTTCCTGGCAGCGGCGCACCGCCGCAGGCACGGTGGGGCGCAGCGGGTCGCGGATTCCCAGGAAGCCCAGGGCTGCCAGATCGTCCAGTTCGTCGATGGGGCGATCGGGGTCCCCTTCGGCCACCATCAACACGCGCAGCCCTTGGTCAGCCAAATGGCGGGCATGGTCGGCCAGTGCGTGTCGCCCGGCCTCGTCGAGCGGTTCCTCCCGATCGCCGCGCCGCCGGCGTGTACAGTTGGGCAGTAGGGTTTCGACAGCCCCCTTCACACAAAAGCGACCCTGGGCGCTGGTGGCATGGAATGCCTGATCCGGGTGAAAGGGGTCCTCTTCCTGGCGTGTTCCCCGGAATGCTTCGCCCAAGCCCGCCTCGAAAGCCCCTTCGACCACGGCCACATCGGTCGAATCGGCAGCGGCGCCGGCCGCATCGGGATGCGGGCTGGCCAGGGCGGCGGTCAGGAGGATGCGGCTGAGCGACTCGGGCAATCCGTCCGCAAGGCGGGCTTGCTGCTCGCCATCGGAAATGCAGTGCAAGCCTAGGCGTCCCTCGGTCATGGTGCCGGTCTTGTCGGCGCACGCCACGTCGACCCGCCCCAATGCCTCGACGGCCCCAGGGCGACGGACCAGCGCGTGGTGCTGCGCCAAGCGGCGCGCGACGCCTCCCTGGCCCATCCCGGCCAGCAACGGCAGGCCCTCGGGCACGGAAGCCAGCGCCATGCTCGCGCCGACGCCCAACTGCGACAGCAGCGGCCCGCCCCGAATCCACCGCGAAAAGACGACGATGCCGCTGGCGGCCACCGTCCAGGGCAGCGAGTGCCAGAGAAGTTCCCCCAAACGCGCCCCCAACGGGCTCTGGTCCGTGCCATTGACTTCCAACGCGACGGCCATGGTACCCATCCGAGTCTGCTGGCCCGTAGCCACGACGACGGCCCGGCCCGTTCCCACCACGACGTCGCTGCCCTCCAGCACGATCCGCGATTCCGGCGGGCCTTGGTCGGCCGACTTGAATACGGGGACCGATTCGCCCGTCAACGCCGCTTCATCGACCTCCAGACCGTCGACGGACAGCAAGCGGGCGTCGGCCGCTACGCGGTCGCCTGCCTCCAGCAGCAAGACGTCGCCCGGCACCACTTCGGTGGCCGAAACGAGAACCTGCCGGCCGTCGCGGAGCAACCGGGCCCGCGCGGTGGCCATCTGCTTCAGCACCTTGGCGGCCCGATTGGCCTGGTATTCCTGCCAGACACCAACGGCGATGTTCAGCCCGACGGTCGTCGTGATGACGCCGAAGTCGACGGTCTTTCCCACGATCAGCGAGAAGCCGGCCGCTGCGGCAAGGATGCTGGTGGTCGGACAGCGAAACTGGTCGAGGAACGAGTAGGCCAACTCCCATCGCTCCTTCTGGTGGGGTTCACGTTTCCGCCGCTGGGCCGCCGTGTCGTCGCTCAGGCCTTGCTCGATCGTGTCCAGGGCGCGCAGCACCTGCTCGACGCTTTGCCGCCCCCAGCGTTCCGGCTGCGGATCGATCAACTGAGGAACGGATGTGCCGGGCCGCCAACCTCCCGCCAGGCGGACAAAGACATCGGTCACGGCGCTCAGCAGCCCCAAGTAGACGGGAAGCGAAGCTTTTTCGACACCCGGTTTGGCCGTCGAGCTCCAAACGGCACCGACGACGTTGGAGGCCGCCGAGAGAAGGATCGCATCGCGAACGGCCGCGTCGTGCCGCGCTCCGGTCTCGATGACGGCCGCGATAGCCGAGAGATCGGCCGCCAAAAGATCGACCCGCGCGGGAAAACGGATCCGGCCGGCGGCCAGCCCGATGGCCAGGTCGCAGTCGGCGAATGCCGGGGCGGCCTCGATGCTGTCAGAGACGACGGCGACATACGCCTCTTGCCGCTGGGCCCGATGGATCAGGGCTAACGCGTCGCTGGAAACGGTCAGCGGGATCTCCGCGCGATGCGACACGGCTCGGACCACCTCCGGATCGCCTCGAGGCAACAAGCCCAACTGCACACCAAAGCGACGGCAGGTTTCCACCAATTCGGTGACCCCGCCAGCCAGCCGGGGACGCAGCGTCAGCAGGGCCAGCGGTCGATGGCGGTCCCCGCAATGCAACTCAAGCACGTATTGGCCGCGATGGCGCCACCCGGCCGCTTCGGCACCCGGCGAATCGTCGTCCCGAGGGCCCAGTTGGTAGTGCTGCCCGTCGATCCGGGCGCTCGCCCGCCGACCATCAAAGCTTCCCTCCGACACTTCCGGCATTTCCACCTGGGGAAAGACCTTTCCCCAAGGCGAACCGGCCGCCGCAGCAACGGCACCGGCCAACGCAACCAGTTTGGCGTCGTCCTCCGATTCATCGAGCGCTGTGACGTCGTCCAACTCCAGCCCGTCGCACAGCATCCGCGCTCCGTCCAGCAGCAACAGGTCGGGGCGCTGGATCGCTCGCTCAGGACGCGTCCCGACGACGATGACGCCCGCCCGCGTGACCCGCGTTGCCGCATCCAGGTTGGCCGCTTCGGTGCCGCCCAGCGCGGTACGAGGGTTGACCGTCAACAGGGCGTTGAAGGTGCGGAGCCACGAGCCGGAGGTGACGCCGACCATCCCGGCATAGAGAAAGGACGCGGGTCCGAGCATTTGCAGGTACCAGTCGCCGATGGGCGACACTGGTGGCGCAGGACGCGGCAGCGGACAAAAGTCGGACTGCTCTTCAAACTCAAGCAGGAAGGGGCCTCCGGCAAGACGGGCGCCGGCGGGTACGCGCTGCGAGGGCCGCACCGGCACCGGCAGACCGTCCTGGCCCAGTGCCGTGCCCGTCCCCTCCAGCACACGAGCACCGAACGGCGTTCGGTCGTCCGCCTCCAATCGGCGGGCTTCACCAGGTCGCGCCTCCAAGCTGTGGTCGTTGTGATCCTCGTACCGATTCCACGCCCCGCGCTGGGCAAGCACCTGCCGCAGCAGCACATAGCCTTCCGCACCGAGAACGGCCAGGCCGAGCGGGCTGTTGGCGGTGGTCAGACTGACGACACCCACCACGCTGACAACGGCATCGGCGGTGTGGCGGCCCAGCACGCGGCGCATGCCATGGCGAAAGGCAGGAAAGCTGCGTAGCAGTCCGACGACCGCTGCCGTCGTCGCCGCCACTTTGAACCCACGCGGCGGCGCCGTGTGTCCCAGCAGTCGCCTGGCGGCGATCCAGCCCAATCCGGCCAGAGCCCCGCCGGTCCTCGCAATGGCTTGGACCAGGGGTGCCGGGTCCAACGGATGGTCGGGCAGTGCTTCACCAGGCAAAGCCGCCGGGACCTCCTCGGCGATCTCGGCCGCCAAGTCCGACAGGGGAATCTTCTCCGAATCGAATTCCACCTGGACGTGGCCCGTCAAGGGGACCGGCCGCACGCGAACGCCGGCGTGCGACTCCAAGCGGGCGACGATGTTCCGGGCCAGGTGGCCAGCGTGTTCCAGACCCCGCACTGCAATCCATCCCCGCTGGACCCGCCCAAAAAGGTTTTCCAGAATGACGGGCGGCGATGGGGCTTCTTCCGGCGCGCCGTCTGCTTCCTGCTCCGCTTGGCGGAGCGTCTCGAGCAGCGTGTCGATCTCGACCGTTCTTTCGTCAAAGACGATCAGGACGTTTCTGGTCCAGGGATTGGCCTTCGCCCGACGGACGCCGCACATTTCCCGCAAGCGACTGGCCAGTACCTGCGGGGCATTGCCAGACCAGTTCGGGCGATGGATGCGGATGCGCCCGGGCGAGGCGTGGAGTACCGTAGGGTCCGTCGTAGCGTCAATCATCATCGTCCGGGGTCTTTCCACGGCTCAGGAGCTGAGCCTCGACCCACATGTCCTCGGCTTCCTCCCGTGCGCGGGCAGCCAGCCGGCGCGCCTCACGCCATGCCTTGGAAGCGTAAAACCCCATCCGTTCGGCTGCGCGGTCCACCATGACCTCGGCCCGTTTCATCGTCGCTTCGAAATCGTCCGCGGCCGACTCGTTGTCGCGCGACCTTGGATCCAACATAATAGTGTCCTTCCCGGTGGGAGACATACCGCGTCCTCTACAGGATGCGATTCCGGTTATTCCGCCGTCTGCGCCGATCCTTCGGGCACGTCTTCCGCCGCTTTCTTCGCGGCGGCAGCCGCCTGCTGAGCGCTATCGGCAAAGGAACTGGCGACCGTCGAAAGCCGGTCCTTCGCTACCAGCAGACCGGCAAGCCCGTAAACGGCCCCCTTCCTGAATGCCTTGCGGACCGGCTTGGACGTGACAGCGGCAGTGACCGCTACGGCAACGACGACCTTGGGATCGAGGATATCATCGAAATCCATTTTGGGGACTCCTTGCAGCGAGAATTACGAATCGCAGGATTTGTGGTGAGTCATTTCGAGATCATAAACCGTTTTACCCCGCGTTTCACGCGAATGCTTGGTGTTTTCGGCTCTTGTCGAACAGGACATGCTGCACATCGCATACCAAACGATACAGCTTCATCAACGATCGCAGGGTCGGCGGAAGGGGGCGGCATACAGCTTGCGGCACCGCAATAACTATGGCGCAATGCGGCATTCCAGCCCACGTTCGATTCGGTGCGACGAGCACTGGAAAGGTGATTCCCAACCGGACAATTTGCCGCAGCGATCAGACAGGTTGACGCGGTTACGCTTAATCGATGATCGAGTGTTTCGATCGCCCGGGTGGGCCCGAACAAGCGATTGGATCACGATGAATCGTGAACTCCAACGTCCGGAACCGGATGCAACATAACGGGGTCGGGAGTGGCGTGTTCAAGTTGTTCGATCTTCGCCAGATTTCGAATTTCTTTGGGTACCGATTTCTGTTCCGACGAAAACGATCCTCCCCGCTTGCCGGGCGAGAGCTCTCAGGTTTCCTGGCCAAGAAGCACGCATCCGCCGCCCGAGCGAAGATCCTCCCCGCTTGCCGGGCGAGAGTTTTCAGGCTTCCTGGCCAAGCAACAATAACGGTTCAGAACCCCCGTTCGTGGCCGGAAAACCTAACGATCTCGCCGGCAAGCGGCGAGGATTCGGGGCCCATCGTTCGCCGCGAAGTAGGAACAAAATCGGGAT
>REEF01000406.1 GCA_007695205.1 Planctomycetaceae bacterium | reverse complement strand
CTCCAAGATGATGCGTCGCGACTTGGCGGCTGCTCGCGAGAGCTGGATCGAAAACGCCCCAACGGAAGACGACCGGCTCTTACGAAAGAAAACCGACTTTTTGCGTTACAAGGACACCCAGGGAAGGTACGCCGATTTTCATGCCAACAGGCACACATTCATCACCAATTTGGGTAGAGCCGGAGTCAATCCCAAGACGGCTCAAACCCTAGCTCGGCACTCGGATATTCGGCTGACGATGAACATCTACAGTCACACCGACCTGCTCGAAAAGACCGAAGCGGTTCGACGGCTACCGGGTCTCTGGGAGTGTTCTGGGAGTGCGCCGGAGTCGCAAGATGGCACAAATGGGCAAAAAACGTCACGGGAGGCCAAAAAAGGAGAAGAAGATCCGGATTCAAACGGGTCGTCCGAAGTCCTTACTGCGTCAGGACTTGCCGCCGATTGTCAGCAGGATTCAGCGGCTGGCAGAAGTACGCCCGAAGGGATTCGAACCCCTAACCCTCGGTTCCGAAGACCGATGCTCTATCCAGTTGAGCTACGGGCGCTGATGTGACGAATGATTTGTAGGCTCCTTGGCGGAACCGTTTTCAAGCCATAGCCAGAGTTTAGCAGAACTTGGTTCGCTCGCAAGCCGACTGCGACCAAACAGCATCCACGCATCAAGGATTGTTCGTAACGCTGGGTTGATACCAGCGGGTCAGGACTTTGCTGCCGGTCAGGCTGACGGTGGCGAAGATGGCGACACCCAATACGGTGGATGCGATGACGGCAGCGAACAGTTCGGCAGTACGCAATTGCTCCAGCTTCTGACGGATCAGAAATCCCAACCCGAATCGATCGACGCCGGCCCCCACAAAGAACTCGCCGACAATCGCGCCGACGACGGCCAACCCGCTGGATGTCTTGGCTGCAGCAACCAAATAGGGGACCGACGAGGGCAGACGCAGCTTGATCAGTACCTGCCAGCGGCTGGCGTCATACATCTGGAAAAGATCGAGCATCAACGGATCGACGCCCAGCATCCCGGTGGTTGCGTTGGTGATGATGGGAAACAGGCTGATGATAAAAGCGACAATCACCACGCTGTGAAAGCCGTAGTCGAACCAGGTGATGATCAACGGGGCGATGGCCACGATCGGGACGGTCTGCAGGAAGATCGCGTAAGGATAACAACTGCTGCGGATCATGGCCGATTGCGAGAAGATGAATCCGATCAGCGTGCCGATCAGCAGGCTGGCAAGAAAGCCACAGACGGCGGCTGCGGCGGTGCGTCGCGTTGCATCGGCGATCGTCGAGAAATCGGCCGCCGCCTCCACGACAACTCGCCCAGGCCCAGGCAGCAGATAGATGGGCAGATCGAACCAGAGCACGGCGCCTTGCCAGATGCCAATGACGATCAACAGGAACAGCAATGGCGGCAGAACCAGGCGAATCGAGTGAAAGATCCACGAGATGGGCGATGGCCGTCGCATGAGGTTGGTCCTGAACCGAAAACAACTTGCGATCCCTTCGGCCCTCGGCTGACTTGAACCGAGGGCCTTAGAGCGTCATCAGAACTAGGTTTTTTAAGTAGCCGCGTTCGGCGGAACGTGGAAAGTCCGCACTTTGGCAAGTGCGGCTACGGAAATCAAGCGTAGGGTTGAGTCCACGCGGCGGGTTCGGATTCCCAATCGGGTTTCAGGTCATCCGAAACTTTGACGATCTTGGCGCGGACGTACAGGTCATTGGATTTCAGCGTGTACGAACCCTCGGTTCCCTCGACTGCTTGAAGGACCACGCCGATATCGTCCGAGTACACATCGATTTTTCGGGCCGGGTTGCGTTCGCCCTTTTCCACCTGGATCACGCGACTGGACGCATCATAGTCCTTTTTCGTTCCGATGAACTCGATCCGATAACGGCCTTCCGTGGGGACATCGATCTTGACCGCCAGGGTCTTGCCATCGAAGTTTATCTCCTCGAAATCCAACCCATTCGAGGCGTAGAAGTCGCCTGCGGAGATGGCGGCCAGCAGCTCGTGCGGGCACAGATTGGCCGCGCGAACCACGCTCCAGGCTTTCGGCGGAACTTCGTACGAATGGCGGTCGTCGGTGCCCAGGCCCCACATCAACGGTTGGCCGTGCGCGGCGCGGTGCGCGTTGACCACATCCCAGAACTTCTCGGGGGTCCAGCCCTCGGGATGCGCGTCGAAGCCTCCCATCGCATTGTTGTTCAACTCGAAGACCCGGATCTGGGGCAGCGCGATCAGATCGTTGGGCGAAAAATCATAGTAACGCCACAGCGGATGGTTCGCAAAGAACAGATAGTCTTGACCTTCGTACAGTTCCTGGCCTTTGGCAAAGGTGCGTTCGAGAATCTCGAGCGGCGTTTCGGCCTCGATGTAGGGAAAAATCTCGCGAACGTTAACGAAGTTCACATGGACTTGTTGGCCGTTGGGCGCACCGCCCGTCTGCTCGTATCCGGGGATCATCAGGAACTTGCCCGGTTCGGCGAACTGAGCTTCCAGCTCGTCGTACGGCGTCATGCGAACGTAAGTCTGATCGCCGACGGTGATCTTGCGGACTGAATCCGAACCGAACTTTTCCACCATCTGGTCGATGTGCGACTGCAGCAATCGCGGCCAGCCTGGGGTGGGAGACACGACCTTCCACAAAGAATTCTCGCCCTCGAACGCCGCAACGTCCGAGGGTTGGTTGCTGAACCCAAACCCATCGAAACGCAATTCGTCCGACTGAAAGATATTGTGATCCGAAGGGCAGATGAAGTGATAGCCGTGCGACTTGTACCAATCGACGGCCCATTCGGCGAGCGGATGGCCATCCGACCACTGGGTGTGCATGTGCAGATTGCCTTTGAACCAGTGTTTCTTTGCCGGCGTGGCCGTATCCATGCCAGACAGGATTCGCTGGGGCGTCACGGCGGCCGCCGTAGCGATTACCCCAGAGGCCTTTAAGAAATCACGACGGGAAACGTTTTTGGACATGGCTTGATCTCCTGGATTATGCAAGCATTTCACATGTTCTTCGCATCGGATCGGGCGGACCAGCCGCAGCCGAAATCGATCGGGTGCATTGTGATCCAGCCCGGTAGGGTCGTCAACCATCTGGAAGAACGTGTCACGATGGACGGAAACATCGCCTTTGTGCTTTGCCTTACGGGTTCGCACTGGACAAGCGGTGGGGCGGGTTGTAATGGAACGATCGCCAGTAGGCTTCTTCGATCGCGCGAAAGTCGATGGGCTGGTCCGGATCCGGATCTGCGGGCAGGACACCGTACTGCTGCATCTGGCGCAGGTAATACGCGTTGGGGCGGAAACCGGGCATGTCGAAACGCTTGGCCTGGGCCAGGCGGTCGGCCGCTTCGACGATCGCCGCGAGCATGGCTTGATAGCCCGGGTCGCCCGTATCGGCAAACACATCGGCGCCGCACCAGGCGAGCCCCCCGGCATCGCGAGCCAATGGGGCGCGGAGCACCAACGACTTGTCGGGCCTAGTCAGGTTGCACAACGACTGGGGCGGTCGGGCATTGCCGAACTGATAGTAGCCGATGCGTCCGCGGATCATTTGCAGGTCGGTGAATTGGTGGACCAACGGCAAGTGCGGCCCTTGCGATCCAAAGCGGAAGTACCAGTCCCCTTGGCCGATCCGGTTTCGTTCCGGCGCGGGTGCACCGTGGCAACCGGCACACCGCTGCTCGAACATCGCCGCGGGGAACTCGACCGGTGCCATCCCCGAGCCCAGCGCGGCGTAGGTTCCGGCGTAGACGGCGCTGGATTCGATCCACAGACGCACCAAGGTCTGCTCATCTTCGCTCAAACGCACCTGGTGATGGCTGCCGTCCAGATAGTCCAACAAGGGGCTGGCCGAACTGCCAACCGAACGCGGTGGCCGGTTGCCTGCTGCGTTGCGACCGTCGGAGATCAAGCTGTGCTGCAGCATCGTCCAGTAACTTTGGGAAAAGATGGGCGTGTGGTCCCCGGTGAAATCGACCTTGCCTTCCATCCGATCCGGCTGATGGCATTCGACGCAATGAAGGTCCAAGATCGGCTGAATGTCGCGGGGGAAATCGATAACGTTCGGGAGCCCGGCAACAGGCTCGATCCGATCGGCCGGTCGCTGGAATGCGGCCAGACCGGTATCCAGACGCGGTGTGCTGGTACGGGTTTCGTGGCAGCCCACGCATCCGGTGACTTCGCCCGGTTGGACGCTGACAAAGCTGTGCATCCGCTTGACGGAAAGATCGTTTTCGTCCAACGCGACAAAGAACAGCGACCGCAGAGCCGGCACTTCGAAGTGCGCCGATCCATCCTCGGCCACGGGGACGGTGCCCAGGACCGAGGCCAATTGGAACGAGCCGCCGGCGGTGATCGGCCACATACCGCCGGAGAAACTGATCGGCTTCGGCAAACGCTCCATCACCAGCAACTTTTTGATCTCGCCGCGTCGAACGCCTGCCATGTTTCGACCCTGATAGATATCACTCAGCACCAACCGGCCGGTGGCTTGCAACGGATCGATGCGGTCCGGGACGATCTGTTCCCGATCGCGAGGCATCAGCGGTCGGGGCTCGTGGCATTCTAGCCGGCAACCGGGCGGCGGTCCGCAAATGAACTCCGTTTGGCCCAAGCCATCCATCACGTGGATGCCCTGCTTGTCGACCACCAGGAAGCAGTCTTCGGCGAACGGGAACGGATCGCGGTACAGACGTCCCGTGCTGATGCGGCGCGCCGATGCCGGGTCGTCCGGTCCTTTCGACGGATCGACGACGGTGATATGCCCCATGTGCCCCGGCAGACCGTGACCGGGCGAAAATGAGGCGACCACTAGATTCGTTCCGGGGATGGGCTTGGCGTCCAGCATGGCGATCCCCGGCCACTGGTTGCCGAAATAAGTCATCTGGCCGGTGCCATCGGGGTTGACGGTCCAAAGATGATGGTAATCGAACTGGCTGCGATCCACATATTCCCACCGCGTGAACAGCACGCGTCCATCGGGCAGCACCCAGGGCGTGTTATCATGCTCGGCGTTGGTCGATAGAGGGCGGATATTGGCGCCATCCGCATCGCATCGGTACAGCACAGCGACGGGAGTTCTCCAGCAGCTTACAAACCGATTGCAGCGACTGGAGCCAAAGACGATGCCGCCATCAGGCAGATAAGCGGGCTCGATATCGTCGAACGGTCCGTCGGTCAACTGAACCAGACCCGAGCCATCGGCTTGAATCTCGTACAGATGATAATACGGCTGACCACCGCGACGGTAGGAGAACAAGATCGTCTGCCCGTCGTAATGCACCTGAGGATCACGGATGCCGCCGGTGGGATCCTCCAGCAGCACGGTTCGCTGGCCCGAGCGAAGATGATATCGCACCAACCGGCCACCGTCTCCGAATCGCGCCGCCGGCGGTTCCTCCTCGGTGCCGCATTGCGGAGGGTACTCGGGCACATTCGATGATAGGAAACCAAAAGTGGCGTAGTAGTGGTCGAATTCCGTCACCCGTTCCGCGAAAATGATCTCGTCCACATCGGCCATGGGGCCGTCCATGAATTCAGCCAGCAGATTCAGCGGCGTCAGCTCTTCGGGCGTTGAACCCGGAACCAACGAGACATTATCGGCCAGCCAATTACTGGACGCGTTCAACGCTTGCAACTGCACGCGTCCGACGGTCGCATCGGGCGGCAACGCTTGTTGGAACACTTGCACGTGCTTGACCGTGTCGCCGTTGAGCGTGACATCGTAGTACGGTACTGGGGCGGCCAGGTGTCCAGCGATCATCAGATGGTTGACCACCGGCGTCTGGCCTTCCCAGACGCCGACCATCTCCGGATCGGCGGTTGGTTTCGCTGTCAGGTTCCCCAGCGGTTGCCAGTGGTTACCATCGTGAGCTTCCAGCCGATTGCCGCTACCCACCCGCATGTTAATGGCGATACGATGGGCTCCGGGACCGCAATAGATCAGCACGTTCATGGTCCGGTCGCCGCGGTTGGGGAACACGGCAAAGTCCATGCGGAAGACGAAGCTGGAGATCGAACCATCGGGCGACTGGTGCAAGTTGTTGCCGTAGGGTCGGACGATCTCGGCCGAGTGATCGCCGGCGATCACCGAAGTCTTTGGAATCCGCACTCCGCCGGGATGCACAGTCCAATGTTGGGGACGGCCGTCCATCACCGCTTCGAAGTCCCCGCCCGCGATGTGCTGGTCACCAAGCGCAGGCAGCGCGAGAACGAACCACAAGACCAATCCAAATAGAGAGCCAAGGCGAATCATGACGATACCTCCACATCTTACGCGGCGCGGCTACGCTAGAACCCCAGAGGGATTCCCGCAACAAAAAAAACGACCAACAGGGTTGTCCATACGATCAAGAAGACCATCGAGTAGGGCAGCATCAGCAGGAGCAGATCGCCCAGCCCCATATCCGGACGGTATTTTCGCATGAATGCCAGGATAACACCCGAGTAGATCATCATCGGCGTGATGACGTTCGTTGACGAATCGGCCACGCGAAATGCGGCGGCCACCAGGTCGGGAGTCATCGCAGAATTCACGGAGTACAGCATCGGCACGAAGATCGGCCCGAGCAGCATCCACTTGGATGTCAAGCCACCGATGAACAGGTTAATCAATGCGGTGGTCAGCACGAAACCGATCAGCAGCAGCACCGGGAAACGTTGTAGGCCCATGGCCACCAGGCTTTGGGCGCCAAGATAGGTGATGTAAGAACCCAATCCACTGTAGCTCAACAGGCCCAGGAAGTTATAGCAGAAGAATGTCAGCACCAGGATGTAGCCCATCGTATTGGCCTGCTTGACCATCGCCTGGACGACATCACCCACGTTGCGGAAATTTCTTGAGGCGAATCCGAAAAACGTGCCGACGATGACGAAAAACAATGCGATCTGCAGGATGATGTTGTTCAACAGCGGCAGGACCCGGTTCCCAGCTTCGTCCTCATAAGGCCGCAACGGTCCGAAGGCCAGGCCGCCAATGACCAGGGCAGCCACCACCAGCCCCCACCCGGCAGACTTTAAGCCGGCTCGCTCCGCATCGCTCAGCTCGAATTCGCCGATGCGAATATCCTCCGGCACCTGGAACGTCGTTTGCTCCAGCTTGGGTTCGACAAACCGCCGGGTTACCCAGGCACCCGTCAGGGCCAACACGATGGTCGATGTCGCGATGAACCAGTAGTGCATGGTCGCCGGACGCAACGGCACACCCTCGGCCGTCGTGAAGGGGATGCCCTGCGATTCGGCGAACACCTGGGCGTTCATCCCCACGATCACATCGACGGGCGTGCCGGGGATCAAGTTCGCGCTGAAGCCGGCCGATACGCCGGCAAACGCCGCCGCCATGCCGATCAACGGGTTCTTTCCGATCCCGACGTACAGCAATCCGGCCAAAGGGATCAGGATCAGGTAGCCCGCGTCGGTCGCCACCGAACTGGTGATCCCCAGAAACATCAGCAGCAACGGCATCCAGGCTTCCGGGATGTGGCTGCCGATCCGTTTGATCAGCGCTGCCAACAGCCCCGAATGCTCGGCCACACCGATGGCCAGCATCACGACCAAGATCACCGCCAGCACTCCATTCCCAAAACCCAGCCAGTTGTTCAGCAGCGCGTTGTCGAAGATCCAACGGACATGTTCGGCCTGATACATGGGCAGGATCGAATGCGTCACCGGTTGGCCGCCCGCGCCCACCGTTTCGAATTGGTGCCCCCCCATCAACGCGGTCGTGAGGAAGGCCAAGGGGTAAAAGGCCATGAAGATAATCACCGGATCGGGAATCCGATGTCCGACCCGTTCTACAAAGGCGGCGAAGGAATGACTGAAACGTCGCTGGTTACTACTCATAAAGCTTGCCCCACGGTACCGCTGCTTAGCAATGGCCATGTAGCATACCGCCTTTCGCTGTCGTTGGCCATCCTTGACATGAGCCATTATCAGCGGACAATGAATACAAGACGCATCGTCCCCCGCCGTGAACGCATCGTGTTACGACAGACAAGCATGACCAACCACGGGAGTTTTCATCATGACCAGGCCGCTCGCTTGTACGTTACCTTTTGCGGCACTTTCGGCGTGGACGACGCTCTTTGCATGGTCTTCGGTCGTGGCCGCGGATGTGGCCGCGGATGTGCTAGTGATCGACGACTTCGAGTACGCCGATGCTTCAGCGGCTGGGGAGCAATGGCGGATCGCGGAAGATTCCACGCCGGTGCAGGTCATGTCGCGACCGACGCCGACGGGAACCACGGCTTTGAAGCTGCCTTGTGACTTTTCTCGTCAGCGGCGAAACGATCGCGTCGTCTACGACCGCGATGTGGATCTGGACCTGGTCGAGTACGGAACCATCGTTTTCGACTTTTACGCCCAGGACCCGGCCCCGGTGCGCGGCGGCACGCTCTACTTCCGCTCGGGTGACGGCTGGTACGGAGCAGGGTTTGGTATCCAGCGCGGCTGGAATCGCATCCGGCTGGGAAAGGGTGCGTTTCGTAGCGAGGGCAGTCCCGCAGGCTGGGACCGTGTCGACCGAGTCCGTATCGCGATCTGGAAGTCTCGCGATCTGGATACCGTCTGTGCCATCGACCACCTGCACGCGCGTAGCGAGTCGATTGTGGTGGTCGCAGGACGCAGCGGGACAGCCGACGCCCAGGCCACTCGCGACACGGCCGAACGTGTCGGGGATCTGCTGGACGCCGCAGGCATCCCGCATGGGATCCATAGCAGCGACGACGTGATCGCCGGCGCGCTGCAAGGACGACGACTGGCTATCTTTGCCTACAGCCCCGGCATGGAGGACCAGGAAGCGGACCAGGTCCGCGAGTTCGTCGACGCGGGCGGCCGAGTGGTCTTTTTCTATTCCATCCGCCGCGATCTGGCTGACATGCTGGGCTTGTCGGACACTGCGTACCGCAGTCGTCAGCGGCCCGGCGAGTTCGACCACGTGGTGTTCGACACCGGGTCGGTGAGTGGTCTGCCCGAACGGATCTTCCAGGCTTCGTGGAACATCACCATCGCTCGACCCACTGACCACAACGCTCGGGTGATCGGCTGGTGGCAGGATGCCAAGGGAAATCGGGGCGAGCCGGCGGTCATCGTCAGCGATCGGGGCGCCTTCATGGGGCATATCCTGACAGGCGAGGACTTGGGAGCCAAACAAGATTTCCTGTTGGCGCTGATCGGGCACTTTGAACCGGACGCGTGGCAATACGCCGCCCATCATGCTGTGACCGGGGCGGTACGAGTCGGACCGTTCACCGAACGCGCGGAGTTGGAAGCGTTCCTGCAGCGGCGAGCCCCCGAGACGCCACATCCCGGCCAGATCCGCAAGCTTTGGCAGCGGGCTGAGGCGGATGCGGCGACGATGATGCAATTGCTGGACGACCAGCGATACCAGGATGTCATCACCCGATCGGCCCAGGTGCGAAACTCGTTGGCCGAGGCCTACGTGCTGGCTCATCGACCGCGGGACGGCGAATTCCGTGCCGTGTGGAACCACTCGGGCACCGGAGATCTTGCCAGTTGGGATGACGCCATGCGAGCATTGTCGGAAGCCGGTTTTAATGCGGTGGTGCCGAACATGTGGTGGGGGGGCGTGGCTCATTACGCTAGCGATCTGCTGCCACGGTCCGCAACCTTCCGAGAGAAAGGCGATCAGATCGCCCAGGCGGTCGAGGCCGGGAAGCGGTATGGGATCGAGGTCCATCCGTGGAAGGTCAACTATCGATTGGGGAATACCACCCGCGAGTTCACTCGGCAGATGCGCCAGGCGGGCCGCCTGCAGAGGAAGGTGAACGGGGAAGTCACCGAGTGGCTGTGCCCTTCGCACCCGGAGAACCAGCAACTGGAAATCGATACGATGGTCGAGGTGGCGCGGAATTACGATGTTGATGGCGTGCATTTCGATTATATCCGCTATCCGGGCGAAGACTCGTGCTACTGTGACGGATGCCGCGAACGATTCGAGGCGGATCTGGGCCAGACCGTCCAGGATTGGCCAAACGACTGTTATCGCGGTGATTTGGCCGATGCCTTTCGCGATTGGCGTTGCGAACAGATCAATACCGTGGTGCGAGAAACGGCTCGACAAGTGCGGGCTATCAAGCCCCACGTGAAAATCTCGGCGGCCGTCTTCAGTGGTTATCCCGGCACGAAACGCTCGATCGGACAAGACTGGGTTCATTGGTGCCGGGAAGGTTGGTTGGATTTTGTGTGCCCCATGAATTATACCACGATCGACAGCAGCTTTCAGAGCATGACGGCCGGACAGATGGGCCATCTGCAGGGCGCGGTGCCGCTGGTCACCGGCATCGGGCACTGGCGCATCTCGGACGAACAGGCGATCGGCCAGGCCGAGATCTCCCGTCAATCGGGCTCTGATGGCTTCATCCTGTTCAATATGGGCGCTGTGTTGGGCCAGCGAGGCTTGCCCAAATTCGGGCAAGCGATGACCTCGACTCCCGCAAGCCCGCCGCACAACGGGCCGGTGATCCGGTTCCACAGTTCCGTAGATGATGACCAGCCGGTGTCTGTGGTCCCTGGACAGGCCATGACGCTCGAGGTTAGCATGGTGGGACTGGGCGAACATCGTCGTCCGGCGACGGCCGTTCAAGGAAGGCTGCAGGTCGAGGATCCGTATGGCCAAGTTCTCAGCGTTCTGATGGATTTACCGGAAGTGGGCGAAAGCGTTTCGCTGACCATTCCGCGCCAATCGGGGACGTTTCGTGTGGGCGCGATGGGAGAGTTGACCTTTGACGACGGTTCCACCCAAAGGTTCCTGGTGCGCAGCCGTCCCTACCGATTCACCGAGTAAGACTATCAACCCCATAGCAAAGGAGATTTTGTTCTCATGTTTCAACAAACGAATCGATGGATGTGTGTTTCCGTATTGCTGGCCCTGGGTCTGATCGCGATGCTGGGTCGACCGTCGTCAGCGGAAGCCGAATCAGGGCAACCCAGCGTGGTCAAGAATCCGTATGCCGGTGTGAATTGGGATCAGGTGAAGAACTTCAAGGCGAACCTGCACTCACACACCATTTACAGCGATGGACGCGCCGAGCCTGAAGAACTGGTCCGGATCTATGCCGAAGCCGGGTATCACATCCTGGCGATCACAGATCACGACAATTATCACACCATGCGAGAGGGCGAGCGGGAGACGCAGCCGACGCATGAAACCACTTGGCCGTGGACGGATTGGATCGACGAACAACCGTCGCAAATCTGGAAACGCAATGGCGTGGAAACCTCGGCGCTCTATCCCGCGCTGGGTCAACACGGCATGCTGGCGATCCGTGGCAATGAACTGACGTCCGATCCGCACATCGTCAGCCTGTTCAACGAATGCGGGTTCACCGAGCGGCATCGAGTTCCCAATCGGGACCATGATCGTGAGCGTCTCGGATGTGTTCAAGCGAAACAAGGTATGGCCTATTGGGCGCACCCCGCCCACTACGTCCCTGGAGGAAGCTGGGAAGATCGCGGATTTCCTTGGGACCAGGCCATCGAATACTTCGGCGGGCTGATCGCAGAATTCGATACCCTGGTGGGCATCGAAATGCAGATGCGCGGTCGCCTTGAACTGGAGGAGGAACTGTTCGACAAGCTGTTGGCCGCCTACTATCGCGAGCACAACATCTTCATCATGGGCAGCGACGATACTCACGGCACGTCCGTTTCCCCCACCGCCACAATCACGATCGTGCTGGCCGAACAGCTCACGGAACCATCCGTACGGCATGCTTTGGAAAACGGTCATACGTTCGTCGGGTCCCGCACCGAGGTATTGCCGGTGTTCCGGCAGGTCACCGTCGATGATGCAGCGAAGACGATCTCCGTCCAGATCGACAACCACGATGGCATCACGTGGATTCAGGACGGAGAACCGATCCACACAGGCGATTCGATCGACTTTTCCGAGATGAAGGATGCCCTGCTGCGATTCCGAGTACAGGTGGGCGAGGTGGTGTTCCTGTCGCAAGCGTTCCACATCGAGTAATGTGTCGCGGGAGCCTGCGCAGATTGCCCGAATGAGAAAGAGGAGTCGACTTGGCGGTCGGCTCCCGCTCGGAGACCTTGAAGATGTTGATACGATGGCTGCTGTTGGGAATCGTCCTGCCCGTATCGTGTGCCCCGATCAGCGCGTACCGGGATCTGCCTCGCGTCCGGGCTTGGGAGCCGACGATCGCAGCGTTCGAGGAATTAGATCGGAACACGACGTACCCGGAGAATGCAATCTTGTTCGCAGGCAGTTCCAGCATCCGGTTATGGGCCAGTCTGGCTGAGGATATGGCGCCGTATCCGGTGATCCAGCGCGGCTATGGTGGGGCTCGTTGCTGCGATTTTGCAGTTTACGCCGATCGGATCTTGCACCCCCATCGCCCGCGAGCGATCGTGCTGTTCATCGCCAATGACATCGCAGGCCGGGACGGGGACAAGACACCCGATGAAGTGCTGGAATTGTTTCGATACATCGTCGAACGCATCCGTATCACTCACCCAGAGACTCCCGTATTCTGGATCGCCATCACCCCCACCGAATCCCGCTGGCAGGCCTGGCCGAAGATCCGTGAATTGAACCAGAAGATTCACGACCACTGTGCACAGCATCCGCATCTGCACTACATCGCCACCGAAGATCAATTCCTGACCGATCAGGGGCGCCCCCGTGCGGACTTATTCCGAGACGATCGCCTGCATCTCAACGACGCCGGTTACCGAGTGTGGACCCGCATCATCCGTCACGAACTGGACCGAACGTTT
>REEF01000625.1 GCA_007695205.1 Planctomycetaceae bacterium | reverse complement strand
GCAGCGTACCGTCATGGGCTTATCGATGGGGCTGTCTGGAGACGTTGCCTGGTCCCTGCCGCGTTCGCCCTGATCGCTCAGGTACTCTGGGGGTTGGCTCCCTACTTTTTGGCTGCCAGCTCGATGGGTTTCTTCGCTCGATTATCGGCCGTTTGGACCGTGGCGGCGGCGATGGTCTTTTATCGCGACGAGCGGGTGCTGCTCGGATCGTTGGGATTCTATCTGGGAGCGACCCTGACGTTCATCGGTTTTTTGATCATGGCGTTATCTCGAGGCCAGATGGGTGGCCAGGTGACATGGGCGGGCATCATCATCATGTTGGTTTGGAGCTTCTTTTTCGGAATGTACGGTGCCAGCGTGCGACATTATCTTCGTGGCATTCATCCGCTGATCGGATTCGCGATCGTATCTCAAATGGTAGGGGCAGGCACCTTTTCTGCGATGTGGATGTTCGGCCAACCGCAGCAGTTGTTAAATCAGACCTGGCAGACCGGAAGCCTGCTGATATTTTCATCCGTGCTGGGCATCGCGATGGGACATTTTTTTCTTTTTACTGCGGTTCAGCGTCTGGGCGCCGCGCTTCCCGCTTGTGTGGGTTCCGTGACGCCGTTCTTGACCGTGGCGCTGGCCTTTACGTTCCTCGGGGAGAGCCTGACCGCCATTCAATGGGGAGCCGGCGGCACCATGGTGCTGGGGGCGGTCGTCTTGTTAAGCAATCAGCAGATGGTGGTACGTTCGATGCGCAATGCCACGATCGACTCGAAAAAGACCGCCTGAGTCCGCGATCCGAGTGGGCGGAAGGGGTCGGGAGTCGTTTTCGGGAACGCGCGTTTCCACTGGGTGGGTCGATGCCCGAAAACGACTCCCGACCCCGCCCGCGTCACCCATTCAAGGCTTCCTTGTTTGATAAGATACTGCTGGCCGGGTGCTTATCACCACCAGATCTCCATTTGATTGACAATCTCACGAGCCAGTTGCTCGATGGCGGCCTGCTGGGCGGTAGCCAGCGATTGCCCGGCTTCGGGCAGGAACTGAGAATGGGCCAGAACCTCGACCTCCATTTGCGGCAGAGGCAGGCCACCGGACTGCATTAGCAGTTCCCCATGGCGATTGGTCCAGACAACTTCGACGATCAATTCGGTTTCGATATCGCGAGCGTCGTTGTATCGGTTGTTGGCGATCACCCTTTTCGATTCGTGGGTGATACGGCCCGTCAGAACACTGTCGGCGTTGGAACTGGCGACGACTTTGTAAGGGGTTCGTTGTTCGATTTCCTTGATCACCGCCTCGGTGACTCGTTCCCCCAAGTTTTTCCGAAAGCTTTCCGAGCGGAAGACGGGTACGTGGACGGTACGGATATCGGGGCGGTACATCGTCTGATGTCCGAACCGGTAGGCCGCGCAGCCGGCCGATTGCAGCAGGGCGATCATCAGAATCAGACCGACGAAACGGGACAAGATCGCGAGCCCTCCGGCTGGAGTAATGGGACCGTTTGTTGGCGATGCATTGCGTCCTTTGTTTACCGCAACGTGGTATCCTGTGGCGGGTTGGCCAGCAGCGGTTCGAGGTCTTCTTCTTGCGGGAACAGTTCGACCAGCCACGCCAAGCGTTGGGGCGGCACGTCCGGCGCGTCTCCCAATTCCGCAAGTCGATCGGCGGCTCGCCGCGAAAACGGAGTTTCCGCATAATCGTTGGCGACCACCGCATAGTAGAACCGGGCCGCCCCGTTTTCCCCGCGACGATCGTAATACCTAGCCATATCCCATTCGCGCAGCGCTTTGTGATAGCGGACTTCCGCATAGGCACGCGTCAGGAATTCGCGTTCTTGTTTAGCTTCGTGCGGGAATTGTCGCCGGATCTGTTTGATCAGCTTCTCTGCTTCGTCCAGCGGGATTCCGGAATAGTCAGGACCTTGATAGCTGCGCAGTTTGGCTTGGACACCCAGCAGGTGCGCTCGGAACTGATGGTTGCTGCTGGGAAAGGTCTTGCGAAGATCCGTGTAAAAGTTATCGGCTTCCAGGTAGCGTCCGATGGTAAAGTACGCGTTACCAGCCGCCAGGGTCGAATCGTCCGCCAGGCGTCCGGTAGGATCCTCGATGCGGATACGGTCGAAGACCCGCACGGCATGCCCGAACGTATCGCGCATGGGCCGCTGTTGGTCGAAGAAGTTGAACTCCCAAAACGCCTGCTTGTCGACCTCGTTCAACTTCAGCCAGTAATCCGCGATGGCGAAACGGCGCGCCTGGGCCAGATCCATGTACTTGGTATGCGGAAACTTCTTCAGCAGCAGTTCGTAGGATTCATTCGCCTTCGGATAGTAGTCTGCGAAGAAATACGATTCGCCGGCCAGGAACAAAGCGTCCTGTTCCAGCGCCGAGTCCGGCCAACGCCGGGCCGCCTCACGAAATCCCTTGGCAGCGGCCAGGTAATCGCTCCGCCGATCGCCCGCTTTGATGGCCGTGTGATAGCTCCGTTCTGCCTGGCTGTACAGTTCGCGGGCCTTGTCGGGGTTGATCGTTCGTCCCGTCACCTTCCGAGCGGCCTTATCCATCTGTTTCGACCATCGAGTCGTATCGAATAAGCTAGTGCTTTCGGCACCGCCACCAGCGGCCAGGCCGGAATCGCGACTGCTGGCCAGCGGTGCCGCGCAGCCGACCAGCAGCGTCAGCAGCAACAGGCCGCCGATCTCTGGAAAAGGATGCATTCGCATGAGGACTTCCTTGTCCGGGCAACGCTTCAGGTTGCCAGCATTCCCAGGTATTTCTGCATGCGGGGCGGGTGCCCCAGCAGATTGGTCAAATAACGATTCATCAGTCCGCGTAGTTCCCCCCGCAGCTTCGGATCGTCCAGCGTTGGCGGTGATCCGTCGGACAAGTTGGCTGTTTGGTCCAGTACATCCAGCACCTGACGACTGAGGCTGACAACCTGCCGCTGGCCCGGTCGGCACTTGCGACACAGCAGGCCACCGGCCGCGTGTCCGAACAAGACGCGGCCCTCTTGCAAAGCGGGCGCCCCGCACACCGCGCAGACACGCAGCGCCGGCAGGTAGCCCAACTGCCGCAGGGCAGACATCTCGAATCGCAAAACGGTCTCGGCAAGATCGCTGTCCTGGTCCAGGTTCGACAAAGCTCGTTCGGATTCACCAAACAACTCGGGATGAGGGTCTCCGAATTCCGTCAATTCCAACAGTAGTTCGGCGACGTAATAAGCCGCATACAGACGAGACAAATCGCGCGATGCCGACCGGAAACGCCGCAGGAGCTTCGCTTCCGTCAGCAGATCGAGCGAATCGGACGATTTCTGCAGGAACACTATGCGACAAAGGGCCAGCAGGTCAAGAGCAGAGTCGAAGGGTCCTTTGGGACGGCGAGCCCCTTTGGCCAAGGCGCTGATCTTGCCGAAATCCTCGGTGAACAAGGTCACCACGCAGCTTGTTTCACTGAAATCCACCAAGCGAAGAACGATTGCCGTGCTTTTTTCGAGGGACATATCCTGCTTACCGCCTGAGTCGCCACGCTTCGCGAGAAAACAACTTTTTCTAAGCCCTTCTGCCCCTTGGACAGCCATGCCATCAACGCCAGCCAACACAGCAACGCTAGCGAGGCGAATCCCCCGCTTGTTGATCTTCCGACGTCGAGACTTCAACCGGAATCTCCACGAGCAACCTTTGGACCTTTCGTGGTTCGGCTCGCAACACCGTCAGCCGCACATTACCACAGATCATGGTCTCCCCCCGACGCGGGATATAGCCCAAGCGGCTGACCATCAATCCGGCCAACGTCTCGTAATCATCCGCCTCGGGAAGATCGATGCCCAGACGCTCGTTCAAAACATCGATCAGAGTCGTTCCAACTACCTCGAAAGTCGTGTCGCTCAACACTCGGATGCCGTCATTTTCCTCCTTATCGCTTTCGTCGACGATCTCTCCCACGATCTCTTCCAGCACGTCTTCGATCGTCACGACCCCCACCACGGTATCGTATTCATTGACAACGATGGCCAGATGTCGCCGATTCGACCGAAACTTTCGCAGCAGGTTCAGCAGCGGCATGGTCTCGGGAATCTTCCAGGCGAGTCGTACGAGTTCGGTGAGCGTTTGTTGAGGCTGGTCGGATCGCTGCGCCAGATTGGATAGAAGGTCCTTGACGTACAGGATACCGAGGGTCGAATCCAACGAACCATCACAAACGGGCAGACGAGTTCGCCCGGAACGCGTGATGATGTGCTGGATCTCCGACCAGTCCATGCGGATATCGATCTTGTCGACATGCGAGCGGGGCGTCATGATCTCTTTTACCTGCGTGTCCCCCAGTTCGATCACGCCTTTGATCATATCGCGAGCATCGGATTCCAGCAGTCCGTCACGCTGGCCCTCGGTGACGATGGTCATGATCTCGTCTTCCAGGTCATCCTCCTGTTCGTCTTTATTGGGTGGTTCGGGTTTGCCGGACAACCGCCGCACGAGGACATCCATGATTTGCGGCCCCCACCGCAAGGGCCAGAAGCACCAATGGGTCAGCCACCACAGTCGCCAGGTGCGCAGCAGGAAGGGGCCCGAACACTGGCGTGCCACAGCGGTGGGAATCCAACTGGTTACGGCGAACAGCAGCAGAACGCCAACGATCAGCCAGAGCAACAGCACCCAATCCGCCACCGTGCCCAGCGCGTGATAAAACAGCAGGGTGGCGCTGCCGATCGTCAGAATCAACCCCACCGTCTCGAGTTTGTCCACGGCAAAGGCGACGTCGTCGTGCGTTTGAAGGATCTTCTTGAACATGTCCCGACGACGCTGTGCCCGGCTGTAGACCTCCAACTGGCGGTGCGAGAAGTCCAAGATGGTCCGCGAAGCGGTGGCTGCGGCGGTTACGATCAGCAAGCCCAAGATCAACGTCACGGGCGCGATCCAAGGAAGCATCAGGCTGTCTCCTCGGCTGCCGACGTGGGATCTGGTGGCGGCGGAAAGTGGCCGGTCTCCTCGTATCTCGCTTCCAATCCGCAAGCGGCCAGATAGTGTTGTTCCCGCTGCCGCATTCGGTGCTGGTCGTCGGGGCAGCGGTCGTCGTACCCGACCAGATGCAGGGCGCCATGCACCGCGTATAGCAGCAGTTCGTCATCCCGCGTCCACCCAAAATGTTGACAGGCGGTGGCTGCCGTATCCACACTCAGGATCACTTCGCCTTCCAAAGCATCCTCGCGCCGTTCGAGCACAAAGCTCAGCACATCCGTCGGCTCGTCATGTTGCAGGTATCTTCGATTCAATTCGTGCATCGTCGGATCATCGACCAAGGCCAGACTGATCGTCCCCGAACGAATGCCTTCGCCCCGCAACACCCGCTCGACAGCAGCCACCAGGCGAGCTTCGTCGACCGGGTAGGTGTCTTGTTGATTCGATAATTCGATGTCGATCATGGGGGGCAACCGTTGGGTCAAGCGGTTTGTTGGCTTGGATATTTGATACGGCCGTGATAGACCGCGGTCAACGACTTCACCAGACTCTCCTGGATCGCGTTCAGTTCGTGCAACGTCAGGTTACATTCTGAGAACTGCCCGTCCAGCAGACGCTTCAAGCCGATTTCGCCGACCAGGCTTTCGATGCGGGAGGGTGTCGGGTCGGTCAGCGACCGGCAAGCGCTTTCGACCGAATCGGCCATCATCAACACCGCAGCTTCCCGCGTCTGAGGTCGGGGACCAGGGTAACGGTAATTGGTCTCGTCGGGCCGTCGGCTATCGGGTGCGTTCTCATGCTGCAAGGTCGCCTGGCGGAAAAAATACTCGACCAATGTCGTCCCATGATGCTGTTCCAGCAGATCGATGATCGATCGGGGCAAGCGGTGCTGGCGAGCCAAATTGGCGCCGTCCTTGACGTGGGCGACGATCACCAACGTGCTCATCGCAGGAACCAGCGAATCGTGTTGATTCCCGGCGGTCGATTGGTTTTCAATGAAGTACTCCGGCTTAAACATCTTGCCGATGTCGTGAAAGTAAGAGGCGACTCGAACCAGCAAACCATCCGCCCGGATCGATTCTGCCGCAGCCTCCGCGATCGAGGCAACGTTGATGCTGTGGTTGTACGTCCCCGGAGCTCGCTGGGCCAGTTGGCGAAGCACGGGATGAGCCGCGTCGCCCAGTTCCAACAGACGGATGTCTGTCTGGAAGTCGAGCACTCGTTCCAGAAACGGTAGCAGACCCGTCATTAAGAATCCAGCCAGCACGACGCAAACACCGTACCACGCGGCACCATACAGCACCCGTTGCGCGAAGGACCAGTGCGTCAGAAGATCCCCCTCGTCGACCAGGGAAACGTGCGTCCAATGCGACAGCCCAAACGACTGACCAGCAATCCCGCTGATGCACAAAGTCACGACCAGGACGATCCCTCCGCTGACAACCCCGATATGGATCAGTCTCGTACGGCTGCGAATTCGCGTGACCATCAACGTGGGCACCACGACCGACGAGGCCAACAGCAGGTACTTGGGCAGACTGAAACCCAACGATAGGGAGACGACCAGGCTGACCGCGACGGTCAGCAGCAGAGCCAGCGGACGATCGAAAACGATGGCAAGCGTCATGCCGAACAGGATCAACGGAATGCTCTCGGCACGCCAGGCATCGGACGAACCGACTCGGGACAACAAGACGACCAAGACCACGCTGGCAGCCAAGACTGCCAAGCGACCGGTGTGTTCCAGCAACAAACGGTGGTGGATATGCAAGAACCAGCCACAGATCACCGTCAGCAGCACGTAGATGCCCACCGACGCCATCACGCGAGCCAGTAACTGGCCCCACCCTTGTTGTGAGTTCAAGGACGTATGTTCGGCGTACAGCTTTTGGATATCGCCCGTCGACAGAGGACGGCCACCCCGTACCAGCATATCACCCTCACGAAACTGGTGACTCTGATCCGCTTCGGTAGCCACCAAGAAGGACGTGCGAGCTAGTACATCATATTGGGGGATGTACCCGCTGCGATAAGCGAAGGGCGGCGTCCCGCCTCGGGTGACCAGCAGCAACAGCACGATCATCAGGGCGCACAGCCCCGCCTGGACCCAAACTTGACGGCGCTGTAGCAGTTGCCAAACCGGCGCAAACGTTCCTGGCCGAAGTTTCAGGGAAGCAGCACGATCCGAACGCGTCTTGGCAGAACTACCGGATGACATGATGGATGGTTCGAAGGACAGGGATCACCCGCGCTTCTCGCTCGAACTCCTTTTGGTCTTCGATTCTCGATCGTATGCGTGCACGATGTCCTGTACCAACCGATGCCGGACAATGTCCGCTTTGGTCAAGCGAACCACATCCACGCCCTGGATGTGCTGCAAACGCCGCAAAGCATCCTTCAGACCGCTGCTGGAATGCGGAGGCAAATCCGTTTGGGTGATGTCCCCCGAGGCGACAATCTTCGATCCCTCCCCCATGCGAGTCAGGAACATCTTCATCTGCGAAACCGTGGTATTCTGGGCTTCGTCCAAGATGATGAAAGCTTCATTCAACGTACGGCCACGCATGTAGGCCAGCGGGAGCACCTCGACAACATCCATCTCCATGTAGCGTTTGATCTGATCATAATCGACCATCTCGCGCAAAGCGTCCAAAAGAGGCCGTAAGTAGGGGTTGATCTTGGCCTGGAGATCACCCGGCAAAAACCCCAGGCTTTCTCCCGCTTCGACCGCCGGACGGACCAAAACAATCTTGCGGACCTGGTGGCGTTTGAGCGCTTCGACGGCCATCGCGACGGCCAAATACGTTTTCCCGCTTCCGGCGGGACCGATCGCAAACACCAGGTCGTGCTCGCGAATCGAGTCGATATATCGTGCTTGGCCAGCGGTGCGAGGCCGAATCGTGCGGCCAGACGAAATGATGTCGATCGGCGGCGCATCCCGCCCGGTGCCCGTGACCGCAGCCAATACCCCTTGCACATCGCCTTCGGTCAATCCCCCTAAACGCTCGGCCCGACTCTTCAACTGCTCGATCACCGCAGTGGCTCTTTCTACCGCCTCCTGCTGGCCCGATACCCGGATCCGGCCATCACCATGCGTCACCACGACTCCCAGCGATTGCCGAATCGTCTTGAGATGCTGATCCCGAATACCCAGCAAGGACAAAGCCAGTTGTGGTTCGGGTAAGGATATGATTGCTTCGACCATCAAAGGCAACGGCGACTCGGAAGTCGCCCTGATGAAAATAGAATCAGATGCGTTCTCAATACCCTATACTGAACTTTTCTTCGAGCAAGCCGTCAAGGGGACGTTTCGCACTCGGCCAAAATATAGATCAAGATTCGGGTTTTCCGTGGAAAAACTTGACCAGCAATCCCGCGCTGTCGAATCGAGAAATCAGCATTCACAATTTTTTTGCCCAAAAAGAGTGGGAATAGGGGGCTCCATTCTCCGATTCGAAACCGAAATCGCGGTACAGTCGCCGGGCGCCGTGGTTGTCCTCGCGAACTTCCAGCGTCATCTTGCAGCAACCGCGTTCTGCAGCTTGTTGCTGAACCGCCTGCAATAGGGATCGCCCGACCCCACGGCCGCGTGATTCAGGGTGAACGGCCAAGTCATGAATATTCAGTAATGGGCGAGCTGCGAAGGTCGAATATCCGAGAAAGCAGACGGCGATACCGACCGCGTTTTGGTCTTCCATGGCGAGCAGCACGAGCGTCGTTGGGTGATCGCGCAGCCCGCTGACCAGACGCTGGCAGACATCTTCGGCCAACGGGGCCGACTGGCCGACGGGTTCGCGGGCGTACATATCCAGCAGTTCGACGATTCGTCGTCCATCGTCAGGGTGCTGCAGATCGGCCAGTCGAATCACTATTTCAGGGGTGGGAGGGGCATTCATGTCATTCCGCCGATACCATCGGCGGCTCGTACTCGAAATCCTTCCATTTCATCGCTCGCTGGAACGGCTCGGCTCGCAATACGACTTCGCCGTTTTGAAAAAGACGAACGGTGCCGCTGGTCTGACTGACGACGACGGCGATGGCCTTGGTATTTTTAGAAATCGCCGCACCGGCCCAATGGCGTGACCCCAGCCCTTTCGACAGGGTCAGGTTGGCGTGCAGGGCATCGACCAATTGGCAGGATCGTTCGACGGTACCATCGGCTGCGACGATAAAAGCGCCATCCAAGGGCGCGATCTCCTTGATCGCCTCGCGAACTCGCAGGTCCTGGAGATTGCGTTCTTTGCGGCTGTAGCCTTTCACCGCATCGAATCCAGCCGGGTGGCAATGATTCATGACTCGCCGCGAATCGCCCACGATAAACATGGTGCCGACAGGCTTCCCCTCGCGGCCCTCGCGGCCGATCTCTAAGGCGATATCCAGGACCAGCTTCAATGTTTCCAGGGGAACGCTGGTCTCCAGCTTGCGGAGGTCTCGAGCGGTCAAGCGGCCTAAGTGTTCGGCCAATCGAATGTAACTGATGGAATCGATGCTGCCCGGCTCGAACCCGCTGTAGACCGCGACGACCTCGGCATTGGGCTGGAGCAGATCCTTGGCCACGCTCTCCAGCAGCGCTTGTTCCATTTTGTGAAATACCGGCGCGCCCTCCATTTCGACCACCACCGGTTCGATACCCTCGTCGCGGGCGCCAGTCAGTTCATCGGCCCGATCGGCCACAACCAGGATCTTCGCCGTGCCGCCACGTTGCTTTAATTGGCTCCAATCGCTGGGGCCGTCCAGCATGACAAGAATCGCATCGGCCTCGCCGCTGGTGCAAATCTGCACCGCGAGTCCGTAGATGGTTGCGAACTGTTTGGTGAATTTCTGTGGCTTCATCCGGCTGAGAACAGTATCGGTACAGGCTGGACCAGGCAGGCATCGCTACCCCGCTTACGCGGGTCGCTATATCCTAGGCCTTTGCCGCAGGAAGAACAATATCCTCGCGACGCCCGATTTCGAGAATTCTTCGCCGGTCTTTAAAAGAAAGTCAGGAGGCGGTGAACGATCGACGGCGGTTCGGGGCGGTCGACGGGTTCACCGCGAACGTACTGGCGCCAAGCGGGAACGCTGTTGCCAAAGTCTTCGTTCGAGATGCGCCGCAGGGACTCGACCGCGCGGAACTGAAGCGCCGGGTCGGGATCATCCAACGCGAACCCCAGCGACTGGACGGCCGCCTGGTCTTTGAATTTCCCCAGTTCCCGCGTGGCAGCGATCCGCACATCCAGATCATCATCCGATCGGACGATCGCGCCCAGCGCATGCAGCGCCTCGACGCCCTGTCGCTGGCCCCAAGCCTCGCAAGCCGCGATCCGCACCACGCGTTCGTCGTCCTGGCTGGCAAGCTGCAGACCCTCGATCGCAGCCGGGGTGGTCAACGCACCCAAGGTGCGAACGACTTCTGCTCGATACACCGCGCTGGGATCCTGTGCGACGCTCAGATTCAAACGTCGCGCCAGTTGGGATTGCTGCTGTTGGTTCATCCGCGCCGCTTCCCGGCGCGTATTCTGCAATTCCTCCAATCGCGTAAACAGGGTCGGTCCGTACTTTTCGTCGTCCTGCCACTGCTTACGATAGTAGAGTGAATGCAATGGGCCATCGACGCAGCCGGAGAGCAAAACCACCCCGTAGACGACAGCCACCCAGATTGACGAGCGTTTTTCGCGTTCTATCATCGGCGACTCACTAGAGTTAATTGACAAGCGTCGGGTTTGTAGCAAAACGCCCGATGGGGGACTAGACGACTTTTGCAGGCGACCAGCGGTGCATGCACGCCCCGACCGCCATTAAGGATACCAACATGTCCGAGATTCCCGCACCTCTGGCTCGATACGTCCGTCAGATGAGATACCCTCCGATCGGTGTGCAGGGACAGCAGCGTTTGATGGATTCCCGCGTATTGCTGTGCGGATGTGGCGCACTAGGCTCGGTGATCGCCAATACGTTGGTTCGCGCCGGGGTGGGCATGCTGCGGATCGTCGATCGCGATTTTTTGGAACTGAGCAATCTACAGCGGCAGGTGCTGTACGACGAGCAGGACGTGGCCGATGGTTTGCCGAAAGTGGTGGCTGCCGAAACCAAATTACGGCGGATCAACGCACAGGTTCGGATCGAGCCGGTTGTGGTGGACGTCGCGCCGTCGAATATCGAGCAATTGATCGACGGGATGGACCTGCTGTTAGATGGCACGGACAACTTCGAGACTCGGTTCCTCTTGAATGACGTCGCCGTCAAGCACGGGATCCCTTGGGTCTACGGCGGTTGTATCGGCGCCGAAGGCCAGACGATGACGATCCTTCCCGGCCAGACGGCTTGCCTGCGGTGCTTGATGCCCGAGCCCCCGCCGCCCGGTTCGACACCGACGTGCGATTCGGCCGGTATTCTGGGGCCGATTGTCAACGTGGTCGCTTCCTTGCAGTCTTGCGAGGCCTTGAAGATACTGAGCGGTCACCCCGAAGCGATCAGCCGATGCCTGCAGGTCTTCGACCTGTGGGAGAATCGGACTCGTCAAGTCGGCTTGGATTCGTTGCGCGAGCAGATCGATTGCCCGGCTTGTCGAGGCCGCGAGTTTCCCTGGCTGGAGGGCCGGCGCAGCAGCCACACCGCCGTACTTTGCGGTCGCAACTCGGTTCAATTAAGCTATCCGGACCGCCACCCGGTCAACTTGGATCATTTAGCTGATAAACTGGAAGGGGTCGGGCAAGTGACGCGAAATCGATTCCTGCTGCGGCTGGAGGTCGATGATTTCTCGATCACGGTGTTTCCGGACGGCCGTGCGATCGTTGGCGGAACCGACGATGTCAGCGAGGCTCGAACGATCCACGCCAAGTATATCGGAGCCTGAACACAACTTGAAAAAGGAGGACTGCGGCATGACAAACATCACTCGAAGGCGTTTTCTCGGATCGAGCATGGCTGCCGGTGCGGCTTGGCTTTCGCTGCCCGGTCGAGCTGGTGCGGACGATCAGGAAGCGATCCAGGCATCAATCGCCAAATTCGGAGGGTTCCGAGTCGGGATCCAAAGCAACATGCTGGGAACGCTCAGCCCCGAAATGGAACCGATGCTCGGACACGTTGCGGATGTGGGCTTGCACTGGATCGAATTCGCTCATTGGCACTACGGCGTAACGGAAGATGCCGATCGCATCGCCGAGGTCCAGGAACGGCTGTCGCGTCATGCGATCCGGATGGAAGCCTATTTCCTGGGGGAAATCGAAGCCGATGACGTGGCATTGCGTCGAACGTTTCAGTTCGCCAAGACCAATGGCGTGTCCGTGCTGGTCGGGCAACCGACGATCGAGGCGTTTCCGATCTTGAACCGGTTGGTCGACCAGTTCGATATCAAGGTGGCCGTCCATAATTACGGTCCGGGCCATCGCTTCGACCGGATCGACGATATCCTGAAGGCCGTCCAGCCGTGGGATGCTCGCATCGGTTACTGCCTGGACACGGGGCATGCAATGCGCTCGGGTGAATGCCCGGTCGAAGCGGTCCGCCGAATGGGTCCTCGTCTGCACGGTCTGCATCTGCGTGAACAGGTCGCGATCCAGCGAGAACCGCAGCCGGGGGAGGCCATCATCGGGGAAGGAGGCATGGATCTGCCAGCACTCTGCCGCGCGTTGCACGACGCACAATTTTCCGGCCCGCTGACGCTGGAGATGTACTATCGGCCCAAAGACCCGCTGCCTCCCCTTCGACGCAGCCTGCAGAACCTGGCCCAGGCGGCCGTCGTTTCGTGAACGGGATCGATCAATCCACGACGCCACGTCTAACAGTCCTCGCACAACCTCCCTAAGGGACTGCGAACGAATGGTTCCAAAGTAGTAGGCCCAGTCCGTGTGCCG
>REEF01000695.1 GCA_007695205.1 Planctomycetaceae bacterium | reverse complement strand
GCTTCAGGATCGGGCATCGAGTTGTACGTCCACATCTCGACCTCGGGCATGTGAACCAAGCCGAACGACGTTTGGTGCTGGTAGCTGCACGAGCAGGTGCGCGAGTAGTCGGGAACGTGGAACATCCCGTCGGCAACGACCAGGCTGTTGGTGCAACCCGGCCGGACGCCGGGGACGTTCGCCGTGGTCGGCCAGCCGTCCAGTTCGGCAAAGGCGGCGGCTCCCGAGCGGAACAGGGCCAGATGTCGGCTGAAATTCTGAGTCCCGCAACGGATCGCACCGACCCAGTTCCAAGGTATCTGTTGGCCGGTCATCGGGTGGTATTGCGTGAGCGGTTGGCCCGTCAGCAGGTCGGCGGCGCCTTCGCCGCTGCTGCCGACGATATGGCCCAGCGCGTCGTGCATGCCCAGGGGCGCACGGCGCTGGGTGACCGCGTCCGCCCACAGCTTTTCTCCCGTCGCACCCTGCAACACCACTAACCGATCCCGCGGTTCGTCGGGCAAAGCGGCACGTCGCCCAGGATGGCCCGACTGAGCCAACGCGTCGTGCTTTGCCGAATACGAAAGGGACGTGCCGAACACGTCGTCGCGGTAGGTCCAAAGCATCTTTCCCGTCGCCAGGTCCATCGCGACGATCTCCGGTTTCGCGTCCGGTTCGATACCGCGACGGTCCAGGATCCGTAGGATCTCCTCCGAGAGGTGATCGATTACGAACACCTTGCCGGCGCCGGCGGCGATCGCATTGTGGCGGAACCCGTAGCGAGCCTGCTGCACCCAGCGGATCTGACCCGTGTAGCGATCCATCACGACCAGGAACTCGCTGGAGGTCGCGTTCCAGTTCTTTTCCCGGCCCGGCTGCCGGTCGTCGAACATGTGCGGGTAGGCGGCGACGATCAGATAGTCGCCCTCGTAACGGATATTGCCCCAGCGGAGTTGCTGGCCCTCCTGCAACCGGGCCGCGTAAGATTGGAGCAGACGTTCGGTCAGCGGATCGCGGATCTGCTGACGCAATTGTTCCTGCGAGGGCATTTCGAATTCGGCCAGCTTCTGGCCGGTCGCCGCATCCAGCCGCAAGCAGCGGTCGTCGTGGATCACGTAGATGCTGTCGGCAGCGGAAACCAAGGGCGCCCCGATGAAGTTCGCGCCGGGATGGTTAGGGAAGTAAACCGTCCGGTCGCCCAACGCCATCTCCTCCTCGTGTTCCCAACTGGTAAAGTTGGCGCCTACCTGCGGCAGTTCCGTCGCCCATAGTTCGACGCCCGTATAGACGCAACGCGCCGAGACGTGATTTGGTCCCAGCAGGATCAGGCGACCTTCGACCACTTGGGGGATCGGACCATGCATGTGCCGCGGCAGGGTCTTCTGATTCGACTCGGTGCCAAACCACGCGATGCCTAACGGTGCCTTGACGCGATCATCGTCCGAATAGGCGCTGTTGGCCGCATCGGCGTACTGGTGCGTCCAGGTGCCCGAGTCGGGTAGGGGGCCGGGACGCCGCAGCAAGACAGCCGCCGAATCGTAGGCCAGTTCGGCGTTCTCCAAGTCCACGCGTTCCACGGCGGCAGCAAAGGCTTGTTGGTGCGCATCTTCCAGAACAAGCATCGCGATTCCATCATACGGCCGCAGCGGGTGAAACAAGGCTTGGGCAAAGTCGGGACTCGCCACATCGCCCACCGACTCGGGCCTCTCCGCGACGATCAGGCTGGCGATATACGGCGGCAAGCGATGGCTGGTCGCGTCGCCCTCGTGCACGGCGACTCGCGAGCCGTAAAGCCCGGCTTGCGTATACCGCTGGCGCAGCTCGGCCACTTTCGCCGGATCGGGCTCGAACACGGTCCAATGCATGTCCGATTGGGCGAGCAGTTCGGCCAGCAGCCGCCCGGAGCCAGCACCGAAGACCAGGCCGAAGCCGCCGCGCACGTCGGTCTGTTCCAAGATCCACTCGGCTCGATCCGTCCAGCGGTCCCGGGTGCTTTCCATCGGTTCGGGGCGCCATTGGTGGACGGTTGCCTCGCGAGCCTGCGGTCCGAAACAATAAACACCGCCTTCCTCAGTAACCACCACCAGCCGGTCCCTGGCGGCGATCATAGTGAACACCGTGCCCTCGACGCGATGGGTCCATCTGAGTTCAGGCCGCTGACGGATGTCGTCCAATTCCAAAGCAAAGATCTGGCCGCCGGCGCCACTGCCGTACAGCATCGAGCCTGCTTGGACGTGCAGCCGCTCGATCCCTTCCAGATCCGATGTCCACAGCGATTGCAGGTCGTAGTCGGCGCGTATTGCACCACGTACCAGCCGACCGCGGATGGTCGTCGACCGGCTCATGGCATCTCGAGGCGAATCGGGAATCGGCCGCCCGCCTGAGGCGTCTGTTACCTGCGGTTCCCGGTGTTGGTCGGTGGGTGTCAGCTTCGCGTCGTAAGCATGGATGCGACCTTGGGTGGGCTCGACGCCCAGAAACGCTCGCTCATCGACCAGATCCACGTGCACCGAGCCGTACTGGGCGCCGTCGGCCACGTGATACATGTCCGTCACGTACCGGTCGCGCGTATTGAAAAACCAGTCGCCGTGCGAGAACACCTGGTGTCCTCCCGCCGCTTTGCCCGTGGCGCGTCCGGCGACGTGGAAGTACAACTTGGCGCCCGTATGCCGGTCGAAGACGGCGGGGACCGTACGTCCGCCCGGCACGATCAGCCGGTCGCCGGCCACGACCAGGTGCCCTTGGGGCGAAACGCCGCCGAACGAGAAGTAGCTCTTCGAGTCTTCGACCAGATCGCTGGAGCTGCCCGAATTCACCCACCGCACCTCGGCCGTTTCGGCATCGATGGCATACAAGAACACCCCTTCGTTCGGCCAGATGCCCGCAGCGAAGTACAGCGTCCCGTCCGCGATCACCGGCCCGCCTCGCACCGGCCACAAGCTGATCACCCGCCCGTTGCCCAGCACCATGCGGTGGTTCGGCGCGGCACGGAACCGCCAGATCCGTTGGCCGGTCGCGGCATCTACACAGTGCAAGCAGCCGTCGTCGGATCCGATGTACACTCGACCCCGCCATACCACCGGCGCCAGCCGCACCGGACCGTCCGTCCCATACTGCCAGCGCACCTGGCCCGAATCCAGATCGTACGCCGTCAGGCTATCGTCGGTCATCGAACCGACAAACATCAGGCCGCCGGCCACCACGGGCTGGTACGAGGCATCGAACGCCAGTTTCTCGAAATCGTCCTGCTGCCAAGGCCAAGCACGCCGCGGCGTGGGCAAGTGCCGCACCCAGTGCAGGTGCAGCGGATGGTCGAGTTGGTGCGGCGTCGAGGCCGAGCGGTGGGTGTCGTAACGGTACATTGGCCAATCGTGACCGGTCGCGGTGTCGTCCCGCGTCGCATCCACCTCGGCGGCCAACGCGATGCCGCCGTGGGCCAGCAATGTGGCGACTGCCAGCAGAAAGAACCATTGGGCAAGAGTCCGTATCAACATGTCTGCTCTCCTGTTTATCTGTGATCTTCATTTGGTCCGTCACATCGCAGCCCCAAACATAGCACGGGTGGCAAAGCCGGAGCACGGATGAGCCTCGCAGTGTCTCTTCGGCCCTGGCGTTGGGCTGCCGATCCTCTGCGATATTGTAAATCTAACCTATTCCATCCTCGTCGTCATCCTCGTGGTCCGGCTCGCATCTTCAGGCATTCCCCGTCCCGAGTTCACGACAACCAATGATGCGAGACGGGCTTTGCCTTCTACGACGCGTCTTTTCGAGGCTCCATCATCCGGCGACGCTGACGCTGGGAGGGCGTCAGATTACAAACCAAAGTGCGCGAAGAAACGCGTCTCGGAGTCGACATCGCCGATCACGACCAGTTCTGCGTCGGCAGGTAGGGGAACGTGGGCGTCCGGATTGACATCGAACTCTTTGCCTTGGACAACGGCCACCACGTTGCAGCCCGTTTTTTGTCGGATGTTGCTTTCGATCAACGATTTTCCGATCAAGGCTGGGGGAACAGGCAGGCGAAAGGCGTCCAGGCCCTCGGCCAGCACCAAGATATCGGCTCGTTGCAGCAGATTGAACAACACGTTCGCGCCTGTGGTGGCGTAGGACATCACAAAGTCGGCACCGGCGCGGTGCAGCGTCGACACGTTTCGTTCGAGGTTCGCGCGACCCAGGATGTGGATATCGGGCCGTAGGCGTCGGCAGTAGATGGTCAGGTAGACGTTCATGTTGTCGTCGTGCGTCGTGATCACAACGGTCGACGAGTCGCGGATGCCGGCCTGTTCCAGGATCTCCAGCTCGGCAGCGTCGCCGCAGACCAGTTTGTCACGAGGAATCCAAGACTCGGGCTCCCGTTCCACGATGCGATAATCGATTCCCTCGATGTCCAGCGATTCCGCGACCGCTCGACCTACACGGCCCCCGCCGATGATCAAGACCGGCTTGTCGCTGGTCTCGTAAATGCAAAACAATTCGTCGTAAGCGTCTAACTGTTGCCGTGACCCAGCCAGCACGAGCACCGAGGAGGATTGGATCAGGGTATCGGGACCGGCGATCTGAAAATGGCCACGATCCCAGACGCCGACCACACTCACGTTGGCGTGGTCGCGCAGCCGGATGTTCTGCAGCGTGCGACCGACCAACGGAGTATTCAGCGCCGTCGCCTCGGCAATCATCACCTCGCCGAACTGGCCAACAACGCGGGTCTTGGCATCGCGTCCCAGAATCCGCCGCGCCAACGCCTGGCCCAGCATCTCGGGAATCTGCAGCACCTGGTTGCAACCGGCCAGTTGTAGGATATCGATCGAAGCGGGCGAGGCGGCGGTGGCGACGACCGGCACCGATTCGGAGATCTCCCGCACCGTGAAAGCGACGTTGGTGTTGGTGGTATCGGATCGATTCGATACCACCAGCGCCGCTCGCTGTACCCCCGCACGACGATAGGTGTCGGGATCATCCAGATCCCCCAGCATGACGCTGTAGCCGTCATCGTGCCACATCAAGGCATCAGCCAGGTCCGAGACCAGAATGACATACGATTGTTGGGAACGCTCCAGCAATCGGATCAATGCTCCTTCGACGGCCCCCAGCCCCGTCAGGATGACATGCCCGCTGACCCGCTTGGGGATCCGACGCGGTGCCCGAGCCGCAGCTTGAGCTTCCATCCAAGGCACGTAGAAGAATTGAATAAACATAAAGGGCATCAGGACCAGCATGAACACCGTTCCCGACAGCAACACGACGACCGAAAAGACGCGTCCCAGATCGGACTGAAAAGTGATATCACCGAATCCCAACGTGGACATCACGACCAGCACCCAATAGACCGCAGTCGCCCAACTGTGTTGTTGGCCCTCCAGATCCATCACCAAGTGGAACGTCACGGTGTACACGGTGACCAAGACTGCGAACATGATCAGCAGTCGCCCCAGCACGAGAAAATTTCGGCGCCGCTGGGGATTGGTAAGGAAACTCAAGACAACCGGTAATGATTTCATCAGCGATCACCGCGGGTCGGGTTGAGTGGACTGAGGACACGGCTCGACTTCCTCCGCCGAGACATGCTCCGCTTTCCCAGTAGGCTCAGGAGCCTGGTCACGGTTCAACCTCAGGATCGCCGCAGCGGGAATGGTGGTCTTCAGCACCATCTGCAGATTCCGGTCGATGCCATCCTGGCGGCTATAGTAGATCGATCGTGTTGAGGTCGCGATCGAAGCCAGTTCTCCGCGATTATTGAAGATGCCCGCGCCGCTGGAACCTTTGGCGAAATCGGCCGTAATCGCCATGCGAGGCCGACCGTCTGCCGGGCCGGATCCCCGTCCACGGAAGTTCCGGGCGACGATCCCTGTGGTGACGGTGTAGTAATTTCCCGAGGGGTGCGTGATCGCCGTGACGGCTTCGCCTGGGAGGTCACCCGTGGACAAAGGGGCGGTTGCGAAACCAGCGCCTTGAACTCGAAAAATCGCCAGATCATCCGCCAGCGAAGCGGCCAGAATCTCGACGATAGGATGAAAGGCCCCATGAAAGGTCACGATCCCAAAGACGGCTTTCGATTCCTCCTTGTTCTGAGCGATTACATGGTAGTTCGTCACGCCGATTCCCGCCGCTGTCAGCATCACACCACCAGCGATGGATGCATGCCAGTCGTCGCATCGCGGGCACTTGAACAAGTAGGCAAGTCCCACAACCGAGTCGCGGCGAGCCGAGTAGATTTCGGATGGTTTTAGCGGCCCTGCAAGTTGGCTCGGCGGCAAGTCGAACGCATGGTGAGTTCTGGAAACCAGTTGCTCGTTCAATTGGGCGGCGGGCACGTGATCGGGATCGACCAGCCACTGTCGCAGCGAATGGGTCGCGGACCGCAGAAATGCCCGGTCGTCGATCAGATCCGGCTCGTTCGACCAGCCCGCTGGGCATGCTAGAATCGAGATCGACAGCACAAAGACGAAGACACGCATGAACCGCATTCCTTAAGGGCATTCAAGAGATCTTGAAGCGTTCAAAATCGGGCACCAGTTTATCTAGTTCCTCCGCCAGATACCGCCGTATTTCGCTGGTCGTGCGGAGCTTCAGTACATGTTGGACGATCGATTCAGCGGTCTCGGTCGACAGATACCGAGCGAATTCTTTGATGTACGGAATCAACACCGGGCTCATGCTGAAACTCCGCAATCCCATCCCCAACAAGACGGCATAGGACATGGTGTGCCCGGCCATCTCGCCACACAAGGTCACCGGTTTGCGGGCGTCCAAGCAGGCTCGGATCACCTTATTCAAGATGTGAAGGACCGGCGGGGCCAACGGCTGGCATAGATGGGCCACCTTGGGATTGTCTCGATCGGCAGCCATCAAGTACTGCACCAGGTCGTTCGAACCGATCGACACGAAATCCACTTCGTCCAGCATCAGGTCGATGGAGATCGCTGCAGCGGGCACTTCCAGCATCATCCCCAACGGTACCCGAGCGTACGGCTTTTGTTCCGCGTCTAACTGCTGCTGGGCGTCCCGCACCACGCGTTTCACTTCGATGATCTCCTCCAAGGTGGTGATCATCGGGAACATCAGTCGCACATCGCCGCCCAAATCCTGGCCGATGGCGGCCGCTCGCATGACCGCTCGTAGTTGAGGTAGCAGGAAGTCGGGGTGTTCGAAACATAATCGGATACTTCGCCAGCCCATGAACGGGTTGGCTTCGCGATGCATCCGGCCCAAAAACGGCAGGGTCTTATCACCGCCCAAGTCGATGCTGCGGATCGTCACGCGATGGGCAGGAGCCGCTTTGATCACGTCGACGTACAACTGAACCTGCTCTTCTTCACTAGGCACGGTGGGATGGGTCAAGTACAGATACTCGGTACGAAACAACCCGACACCGGTTGCCCCCATCGCGCCGGCCGCTCGGGCGTCTGAAACGCTGTTCACATTCGCCAGCAACTCGACGACCGCACCGTCCCCCGTCTTGGCCGGAAGGTCTCGGTTTTCGACCAAATGATCCTTAAAATCAAAAAATTCCCGCTCCAATTTCAAGTAGGCAGCCTGCGCCTCGGCGTCGGGATCGATGATCACCAAGCCCTCGCGGCCATCGACCACCAGATGGTCGCCGGTCTTGACGATCTCCAGAATATCCTCGATCCCAGAAACGGCGGGGATGCCCAGGCCGCGAGCCACGATCGCCGCATGACTGGTTTGCGAACCGCACCGGGTCACGATCCCACGGATCTTCAACGCGTCGATCCCCACCACCTGCGAAGGCAGAAGCTCATCCACCACCAGGATCACGGGGTTCGCTAGAAGCGGGGCGTCTGGCTCGACCGAATCATTTTGTAAATGCTGCTCGACACGCTGCAGCACGTCTCGGATATCGGTCAATCGTTCCCGCAAGTAACTGTCATGGAACTTCGAGAACGCCTCGCTGTACAGCTCTAAAGCGTGGTGCAGAGCCCCCTGAGCCGTTAACTTGTTTTGGATGATCCCCTCTTGGACGCGATCGACCAGCGAACTGTCGCTGAGAATCGACCGATGGACGTCGAAGATCGACGCATCGCTTCGGCTCAACTGTTGTTCGGCCTTTTTCTGGATGACAAGCAGATCCTCTTCGGCTCGCCACCGCGCGGCTTCATACCGCGATAATTCTGCCTGGATATCGACCTCGCCCGCTGATGGCGCAGCGGGCGGCAGGAACAATTTATTGGCACAGTACGCTGTCCCAACAGCAATTCCGGGGGATACGGCGACTCCCTTTCGCATGGACCACCATCCTAACTGTCAAGCTCACACCTTGAAACATTTGCGGCTTGACATGTGAAATCTGAGTTGTGTAGGGGGATTGCGCTAAGTATACTAACCGGCTTTCTGCCGACCACGAAAGAATTCGGTACGTTACGCGCCCGAATATAACGAGAAGGGCCATGCGGTTCACCTTGATCGACCAAATCTCCGATCTTAAACCGGGCCGCAGTATCTCGGTCGTAAAATTTTTGTCTCCGACGGAGGAGTATTTGCAAGATCATTTTCCTTGTTTTCCGGTCATGCCGGGGGTCCTGATGCTCGAAGCCATGTATCAGGCCAGCGCACTGCTGGTTTCTGCAACAGAGAATTTTCAGCACTCGACCATCCTGCTGAAGGAAGCCAGAAACGTCAAGTATACCGATTTCATGGAACCCGGTGAAAGACTGGAGGTCCATTGCGATTTGGTCAAGATGCAAGATTCGTTGGCCATCGTAAAGGCATGGGGAATGGTCGGCCAGCGAAAAGCGATCAGCGGGAAACTGGTGCTGGAGCGATTCAACGTCAGTGATCGGCTGCCAGGGCGAGCGGCCCGAGACGAGTATGCTCGGTTGAAAATGCGGCAGCATTTGGAAATGCTGCAATGCACAAACCACGCCCGAGAACGAGAAATGCCTCAGGAGTGGTAGTTTTGTACCTTATTGAGACGGAGTTGATTGATGCCAACCCATGATGAAGTTTTCGAAAAAGTCCGAACCGCGCTGGTCGACGCCTTAGGAGTCGACGACGACGAGGTGACTCCCGAGTCCACAATGGTGGGGGACTTGGGAGCCGAATCCATCGACTTTTTGGACATCGTGTTTCGACTGGAAAAAGCATTCGGAATCGAAATACCACGGGCCGAACTGTTTCCCGATGATGTGTTGACCAGCGCCGAATACGTTCAAGACGGAAAGGTCACCGAAGCAGGTCTGGTAGAACTGGAGAAACGCATGCCGTTTGCGGATCTGTCGAAGTTCAAGGAAAACCCGGCGGTCCAGGAATTTGGAAACATGTTGACGGTCGACGACCTGTGCCGTTATGTGGTCAGCAAAGTCGGTGCCAGCTAATCACGTTGCCTCGCAGATTGTAAGGACTGATCGGACGGTGCGGTCGACTTAGGAACGTCAAGAAAATCCGTTTGGGGTTTTGGGGGAGGTCGGGAGTCGTTTTCGGACAAGAAGTCTCCGGCTGGTGCTTCGTTGCCTGAAAACGACTCCCGACCTGCTTCGTGTCGTCCGTTCCCTACGGTCAGATAACTGTTCATTCCGGTTTGGATGTGCCCGCCATGCGCTGGTTCTGGATCGATCGATTCTTGGAATTCGAGAGCGGACGTCGTGCCGTGGCAGTCAAGAACGTGAGCTACGCGGAAGAGCAAATTCCTGATTACGCCTTATCCATGCCTATCATGCCCGGATCACTGATCCTCGAGGGGATGGCTCATACAGGTGGTTTGCTTGTGGCTGAAAATGGAGGATTTTTGCACCGAGTTGTTCTCGCCAAAGTAGGCAAGATTCTCTTTCACGACTATGCGACGCCCGGGGATCAACTGATTTACACCAGCGAGATCCAGGCCTTTCAACCGCGAGGCGCTTTGGTTCATTCGACAGCTCACCTGGATGGCCTACTGATGGCGGAAGCCGACGTTGTGTTTGCCCACTTGGATGAACGTTTTGCAGGCATCCAGTTATATGATCCGGCCGAGTATTTGGGTATCTTACGATCGTACCGTTTATTCGAAGTGGGGATTCGGTCGGATGGCCGTCCCATCGAAGTGCCTGAGCACATGCTGGATGCCGAGAGACGGTGGTTGGATACCGAGCGGCAACGTTGTGCGAAGCAATCCCCGTGACCCCGTGCGAGATGAAAGGTGAAATGGCCGATGAGGCGACGTGTGGTTATCACTGGTGTCGGTGTCATCAATCCGATGGGGCACGATGTCGAAACGATGTGGGATGGTTTGAAAGAAGGACGTTCGGGGGTCGGTTACACCACGATCTTCGATGCCAGCAGTTTTCCCACCCAAATCGCGGCGGAAATCAAAGATTGGGATTTCTCCCAAGTGGTGGACGATCCCGAGCGTTGGACGGATCGAGGCAGGCACACCAAGTTTGCCATCGGTGCCGCAAAGCAAGCCGTCGGTGGTTCGGGAATCCTGGATGCGAAACTGGACCCGCGACGGTTGGGAGTCTACCTTGGCGCCGGGGAGGGGAATCAAGATTTCATCTCCTTCAGTCGTATGATGACCGCCGCGTTGGAACCCGACGGGCTGAATTTGACGCGATTCATCCGCGCTGGCATGGAGACGCTGCAACCGATGGCCGAATTGGAGCAAGAACCGAGTGTTCCGGTCGGGCATGTAGCTGCCATGTTTAACGCTCAGGGTCCCAATGTGAATTGCTTGACCGCGTGCGCGGCCAGCAGCCAGGCGATTGGCGAAGCGACGGAGATCATCCGCCGCGGCGATGCCGATGCGATGATCTCTGGCGGGACCCACAGCATGATCCACCCTTTTGGCGTCACCGGCTTTAACCTGCTGACTGCGTTGTCAACGCGAAACGACGAGCCCCAGCGGGCTTCGCGCCCTTTCGATCGTTTGCGGGACGGATTTGTGCTGGGCGAGGGCGGCGCGATGATCGTGCTGGAGGAACTGGAACATGCGAAACGCAGGGGCGCACCCATTCATGGTGAAATCCTTGGATACGGTTCCACGGCCGATGCCTTCCGGATCACCGACATTCATCCCGAAGGTCGCGGGGCGATCGGTTGCATGAGTATGGCCATCAAAGACGCTGGCCTGACTCCCGATGCCATCGATTATGTCAACGCTCATGGCACCAGCACGGCCGTCAATGATCGGGTCGAATCGGTGGCATGCCGGGTTCTGTTCGGGCCACGAGCCATGCAGGTTCCCGTCTCCAGCACCAAAAGCATGATGGGCCACCTGATCGCTGCGGCGGGGGTGACCGAGTTGATCGTTTGTCTGCTGGCGATCCGCGATCAGGTCTTGCCACCCACGATCAATTATGAAAACCCCGATCCCAACTGTGATTTGGACTACGTGCCGAACGAGGCGCGTCCTGCCCGATGCGAAGTCGCGTTGAACAACAGCTTCGGCTTCGGCGGCCAGAACGTTACCGTCTGCGTCGGTCGGTATCGGGATTGATTTGCCCCCTTGGTCGATCGCCAGCGGCGACGATCAGATCCAGGCAAGAAATAAAAAAACCCGAAGCTTTGGCAAGCTTCGGGTTGCGAGCGGTCTAGTGGCCGATACTGGGTGGATCGTTGGCCAAAAAATCGCGTGGTCCTCGCACCGTGTAATAGGGGTACGCATACGTCCCAACGGGTGGACCTGCTGGCCCCGTCTGTGGCGCATGATGTCGCCAGCCCTGGGTTTCCTGGATCGCATGAGCCGCGTTGCCGCCGATGCCATGAGCCGCGGTGCCGCCAGTCGCGTGACCAACCAAGCCGCCACCATGGCACGCGCATCCCGAATGCGAGGGGCGGGCTTGATGGCGGAGGCAGCCGACGTGAAGGGGCAACAGGACCGCCAAAACGGTCATCAAAAAATATCGCTTCATCTTTGGGGTGTCCTTCGCAACCTGGGTCGTAACATCCTCAAAGGTTTCATCGGCCTTGTATTCCCGAGAATCCAACAAATCGTCAAAGGTGGAACCAGATGTTCCGGATCAAGATCTGTGGAGTCACTTGCGTCCAGGATGCGATGATGGTCGCCGGGTCCGGTGCCGACGCCCTGGGCCTGAATTTCTATCCGTCCAGTCGACGTTATGTCACCGAGCGCCAAGCAGAAGAAATCTGTCGCTGCCTGCCCAATGAAATCATTCGGGTGGGGCTGTTCGTTAACGCTTCCGTCAGCCAGATGTGCGACCTGACCGACCATCTGCGATTGGACTGGTTGCAATTGCATGGCGACGAATCGCCGGAAATCATCGCGAGATTGGCACCTCGTCGCGTCCTGCGAGCTTTTCGACCAACAGAACGGGACTGGCAACAGGAGCTGGAATACCTGGAATTCTGCCGAGCCCATGCTGCGGTGCCCGAGGCCGTTTTGATCGATGCCTACGATCCCCGCGAGTACGGCGGGACGGGCAAGACGGCGGATTGGTCGGCCGTGCCCGCCTTTCAACAACGAGTGGCTCCCATCCCGATCGTGCTGGCCGGAGGCTTACGAGCTGATAACGTCGGTGCGGCGATCCGTATTGCGAGGCCAGCGGCTGTCGACACGGCCAGCGGTGTCGAGGTCCACCCCGGTCGCAAGGACGCGGAACTGGTCCGGGCCTTTGTGGATGCTGCGCGCAGCGCGTGGCGTGAGGTCGATTGATGGACCGAACACCGAGTTGACGACTCCAAAATGGTGGGGGGAGTTGTTTAACGGCTGGTCGCGGTCTATCATGTCACGACGAAAGGCGGTCCTAAGCACCCGGCCAGGTGTTTTTTGATGAATGCACGGAAGGGGTCGGGAGTCGTTTTCGGCTAACCCGCGTTACATGTGGTTGATAGATGGGCGAAAACGACACCCGACCCCCCATGCCCTCACTGGGCAACGCGCCCCTGATTTTC
>REEF01000690.1 GCA_007695205.1 Planctomycetaceae bacterium | reverse complement strand
TGGCGTCGTGGACTGTTGCCGGCAAAGGGAACGCTGTGAAGCATGTTCGTAGTGGACTTCGCCAGAATTCCCGTTAGCGCAAACGGAATTCTGGCGAATTCCACTACGGCACTCGGGAATGATTAATGGTTATTGGAGAATACAAAATGCAAATTGATCAGCTCGCCTCTTGTCCACTTTTGCACTTTTCATTTTCCAATACTCATTAATCATTGCTTTGTTCACGGCACTCCCCACAAACCTGCGCCACCATTTATCCAAAGGCTCCACGCGAAAGCCGACAATCAAATACTCCACTCCACCACAGGAACATTCCTATGCACATCACATCCGCTTCGACCATCTCGCGACGCACGTTGCTGCGCGGGATCGGTGTATCTATGGCTCTGCCGTGGCTCGAATCGCTCTCGTTCGCGGCTGGCGAAAAAACCAACGCTGCCGCTCAACCGCCGACCCGCACGCTCGTCACCTTCACGGGCATGGGCTTTCACTCGCAGCACTGGTGGGCCAAAGGAGACGGCGCAGCGATGGAACTCGGGCCGTGCCTGAAGCCGCTCGAGCCTTGGAAGGAACGGCTGGTCTTCCTGCGTGGTCTGTGGAATGAGCAGGCCAACAACGGGGTCATCCACTGCATGCAGACGGGGAACATGCTCAGCGGCGCACCGATGTCGAAAACCGAAGTCCGCACGGGCGTCAGTTTTGATCAACTGATGGCCCAGCGGATCGGCGACCGCACTCGAATCCCTTCGCTGGTGCTGGGCTGCGAAGGACCGATTCCGGGGCTCCAGGACGGGCATCCGTTGCTGTATAGCTCGCACATTTCCTGGAGCACGGCGGTGTCGCCGACGTGGACAGAGACGCGTCCGGCGCTGGCGTTCGATCAACTCTTCCGCACCGACCGCAATCGTGGCGACCGCCGAGTCGTCGATGCGGTGCTCGAAGACGCCCGGTCCCTTCGTCTGCGGCTCTCCCTCTCGGATCGTCAGCGGTTCGAGGAGTATCTCGGCAGCGTTCAGGAGATCGAAGGTCGCATCAAACGCGCAGACATACAACGTGACGCCAACGGCTGGAAGCCAACCCTGACCGCCCCCGATCGCCCGCGACCAGCCGATGGGATTCCCGCCGAGATTCCGGAGTATTGGAAGCTGATGAACGACATCGTGCTGCTGGCCTTTCGCACCGACACCACGCGGATCGCGACCCTGAAGTATTGCAACGATGGCTCCGCCGAAACCCACACTCACTGCGGCGCCAAAGATCAGCATCACCAGATGGCCCACACCCAGCCGCCTGAACTCATCCCACTCAACCAGTTTTTCACATCCCAGTTGGCCTACCTCTGCGAGCGAATGTCGGAGGTCAAGGAAGGAGACCGCACATTGCTCGACAATACTGCAATCGCGCACTGCTCGAGCATGCTGCACGGCAACCATGACGCGAAGCAGTTGCCGATCGTCCTGCTTGGCGGCGCCGGCGGCAAGCTCCGCGGCGGCCGCGTGCTCGACTACCTCGATTCGTCCAACCGGCGCATGTGCAGCCTGTTCCTCAGCCTGATGGAGTGGGGTGGCCTGGAACTCGACCGCTTCGGCGATTCGACAGAGCGGCTGACGGGCATTTGATCGGGCGCTTTTTGACTGCCATCTCCATCCTCAAGTCCAGAAGGAGAATCGCTCGTCCGATTGACGCGCTCAAACAAAGGGGCTGCCGGCTCAATTCGGTGGATGCTTACCAACGATGACCCAAAGCGAACGCACCTCGACCAATTGCGGTCGATTCATGCGTAGCAGGTTGACCGTAGCGACGCCTATCTCAGTCAACCCGACAATCACTGTACGGTTCACTGACCAATCAAAATGATCAAGCCAGCTATCAGACCATTAGGCTTACTTTATCTGGCATTTGATATCTCTCCTTTTAGCGAGCGTGGTCGCCTGATCATACGAACTTAGAGCAGCTGATTCCACATGATGAGCTAGTCCCAATCGAGTTTGATGGAGTCGGCGGTGGGCACAACCGCACGCCTGCTCCTCCGCCTCGCAACGTTATCGGCGTGTTGCCCGGCACGTCGCCCGGCACGACCGCTGTGGAAAAACAGAAGCTACATCGGAATGCCGCCAACTTTGCAGGCTGCCACGCTCTCATCGATCCGTTCGGGCTGGCGGCGGAAACAAGCGATGTCGCCGGTCTGTACGCGATCTTGGTTCATCGCGCCGTCCATCCCCCGTCGACGGCCAGCATACATCCCGTGGTATAGCTCGAAGCGTCCGATGCCAGGTACAGCGCCGCGCCTTGAATCTCGTGCAACTCGCCCCAACGTCCGAGAGATGTCGAACCGAGGATAAATTGCTTGAATTGCGGATCGTCTTTCACCGGCACGTTCATCTCGGTGAGAAACGGCCCGGGCAGAATCGCATTCACCGTAATGTTGAACGGTGCCAACTCGGCGGCCAGCGCTCGAGTCATCTGTACGACCGCCCCTTTGCTCGTGCAGTACGGTGTGCGATCGGGCATGCCCACCGCTCCAAGGGCACTGGCAAGATTGATGATTCGTCCCGATTTGTTCGACTTCATGTGAGGAATGACCGCCTTGCACGCCAGCCACACGCCTTCGACGTTTACCTGTTGTACTTGGCGGAACTGATCGAGCGTTAAGGCGTCGATCGAGCCGCGGATGTTGATGCCCGCATTGTTAATCAGAATGTCGATGCGGCCGAACATTTGCATCACCCGGTCAGCCAAGGCCTTGGTATCTGCTTCGACCACAACGTCTGCCTGTACGCCGATCGCACGACGACCGAATTGTGTCGCCAGTTGCTCGGCAACCGCTATTGCCTCAGCCTCGTGGCGGCTGACGATCACGATCTCGGCGCCGGCCGACGCCAAGCCGGTTGCCATCGACAATCCCAATCCCTTCGAACCGCCCGTGACAACCGCCACGCGCCCCGTCAAGTCAAACTGCTTCAACCCTGTCATACTCGCAGCCCCCAGAAAAATGTTTATTCGAATTGTTTAGTCGTATCGACGATGCTTTGGTTGTATTCGGAGCGCAATCCCACACCGCAATTTAGACATTTGGCAGCTCAAAGCCACGTCGTCGCGGACGATTCAGCAGGGTGTCGGCGTCTGGATCGGCAATGAACCGCTCGTGTCTCGGATCCCAGGTCAACGGGCGATTTAACTCGCGGGCCAGATTCGCCAAGTGGCAAATTGTGGCGGTCCGGTGTCCGGCTTCAACAGGGGCATTGAGCTTCGATGACGTGCGGATCGCTTCGAGCCAGTTTTCCAAATGTGGGCGAGCGATGTGACCGCCTCCTTTCCATTTGTCGGCTGCTGCGGCATCGGGGACGCTGGTGACGAGTCCGGGCGGATCGGTCTCGAAGTAGTTGCGCCGCATCTTTAGGCGGCCCTTCTCGCCGTGAAAGACGATAAAGTCGGGGCCGTGGATAAACTGCAACTCGATCCCGTCGGCATACTTCATCGTCACCGGCCAGAAGCGACGATCGGACGCGTCGCCGATTGGTTGCGGTGTCTTGTCCTTCCAACGCAGCCACAGCTCAGTGACGGACGAAGGCTCGATCGCACGCACATCAACCGGACCGGTGTCGTCGTGACCGAGCGCGAACTGCACCATATCGACCGAATGGCCACCCCAATTTGTCATCATGTGGCCGGAGAAATCGCGAAACAAATCCCAGCCGCGCCACAGCAGGTCGCCAACTTTGAAGTCTTCCTTCATCCACAGATTGCGATGATGCGGTCGCAGTGGAACGGGGCCGCAGAACAAGTTGAAGTCCACTCCACCGAACGTAGGCTCTTCGTCGAGCGACGGCACTCGTAACGGCCCCGGATAGTTCGGCAATTCGACTTTTGTGATCATCCCCAAACCGCCGTTGCGGATAAATTCGCATGCAAAGCGATTCACTTCCATCGTGCGTTGTTGGCTGCCGACTTGCAGAACTCGGCCCGTCTTCTTCACGGCGTCTGCCAACAAACGGCCTTCGCGAACGCAGACGGTCAACGGCTTTTCGAGATAGACATCCAAACCGGCTTGCAGCGCGAGCATCGCGGGTAGCGTGTGATGATGGTCCGGTGTCGCAATGATGACCGCGTCGAGCTTCTCACGATCGAACATGCGGCGGTAATCCTGATGCGTCGCGCAGTGGGCGGCATCACGTTCTTTGAACTGTTGCAATACGGACGCGAACGCGCCTTTGGGTGTGAGTGTGCTTTCCATGCGAATCGTGGCGCAATCGCAGATCGCCGTGACGCGGACGGAATCGGGCAAGTTACCGATCAGATACTTCCCGCGCACGCCGGTACCAATCACGCCGACGCGCACGATGTTACTTGCCGATCGAGCCGGTTCGGCTTTCGTCATTGCTGAAGAGGCGGTTGCGATGCCGACCGCTCCCAGAAACTCGCGACGAGACAACTTCATAGCGACAACTCCTCGCGTGCGTATTTCAAACTGGCGGCAATGTTCGCGTCTTCGAGTTCGACCTGCTTTTCCAGCGACAACGAACCGACTTCTTGCAGCGTCTTCGCCGGATGTTCGCGCACGTAACGGAGCGTCCGCGCGAGATCGTTGCCCGAAACATGCGGCATCGTCGCCCAGAACTTGTCGGTGAGACACGGTACATTGAGCGGGTCGCGGGTGATGAGTTCCAGCGTCATGCGAATATTGGGTTTCGCCCGCTTAAGGATCGCAACCATGCGTTTCAAATCGAACCCGCCTTGGCCGAGCGGAATATCGCCCAGTAGGAAACCCTCGGCGTTTTCTCGAAGCGATTGATCTTTCAAGTGAACGGTGAAAGCGTACGGCGCGAGTGCCTCGATGGCGCCATACGGATCATCGAGCAGCGCGAAGCTGTTGCCGGTGTCGACCGTTGCGCCGATGAACTCGCAGCTCAGGTGCTTGTAAAGCGAGAGACGTTCATCGATACGTTGATCCTTGTGGTTTTCGACCGCGAGGTTGACGCGATGCTTGGTTACAATCGGCGCGGCGAGTTCGAGCATCTTCACTGCGTTCGCTTCGGCCTCACGAACTTCGGCCAGCGACTTGAATTGCTCATACCGCCGCCCCGGCATGGCGACCGTGCGAACGGCCTGCACTCCGACTTCCGCCGCCGTGCGAATCTCGGCTTCGAACCGCGCGAGATCCGCGTTGTCCTTCGGCGGATTGACGATGCCGTCGATGAAGAGTTTCTGTTCGTCGGCGAAGTCTCGCAGCGATTTCACGCGCGCCGCATCGAGCACTCCGAGCGATGTCTGCATCCCGCCCGCGCCAACATCGCGACAGTGCTTCAAAAAAGTCAGCGGCTCAAAGAGATCAAACTTCGGATCGCGCTGCTGCATCCACTTGCGCCGGAACGCGCAGTTGTAGGCGACTAATCCCAAGCGGCTGCGTTGCGGCGTCTCTGTAGCAAAAGCTACCGTCCCCATTGCTGTTGCCACCGCCATCATCCCAACTAGAGCCTCGCGGCGAGTGGGGAGGCGGTCGATTTCCCGTGTATTACTTTTCATGCAGCACTTTGTCTTTTTGTTTCGTAGGTTTACGGAGACTACTTCTTTGCATCACTTGATTTTGAATCATGCATCGGTTTCGGCATCCTCTTCTGCCACGCGAAGAAGGCATCACTGAGTTGCTGGGCCTTTTCGGGAAACTCAGAGGCAATGTCGTTCAGTTCGGAGGGGTCGCGACTCAGGTTATAAAGTTCCCAGGCTCGACCGTGATTCGTGCCGTCAAACGGTTGGTCCTGTTTCACGGCTTTCCACCTTCCGCTGCGGATGGCGAGATTGTAGGCCGGCTGTGGGTAGTTCGGACCGGGCTTGCGTTCGTTGGGACGTGACCACACCTGCTGTTGCCAATATAGGGCTTCATGCGCATCTCCAGCCTGCTTCGCGGTCGCGAATGGCAACAGATCCACACCATCGAGATCCGTGGGCAGTTCAGCCGCGGCCGCTTTGGCGAATGTGGGAAACACGTCCATACTGCTGACAATTCCATCGCAACTTCGGCCCGCCGGCACATGATTTGGCCAGTGCAGAATGAAGGGGATTCGTATGCCTCCTTCCCAAACGTCGAACTTGTGGCCGCGATAGGGGCGATTGATGGCGGTATTGCGAGTGTGGCTGGCCGCGTTATTGCCACCGCCACCGTTGTCGTTGAGAAACACAGTAAGCGTCGTCTCGGCGAGACCAAGGTTGTGTAGGGTTTGCATCACACGTCCGACATTGCGGTCGATAGCGCGGACCATCGCGGCGTACTTACGGCGATTCGGGCTGATTTCCGACGTTTCGATTGCAGCTTGATCTTCATCAAGTCCGTGTAGAGGTGCGTGCGGCGCATTGAACGCGAGATAAAGAAAGAATGGCTGCGATTTGTTGCGCTGAATGAAATCGCAAGCCTCGGTGCCGAAGAAGTCGGTCAGATAGTCGGGCGATTCAAACCGTTCATATCTTCCGTCTTTGAATCGTGCTAGGCCGGTTCCTTTCCAAAAATCATGCATTCCACCAGTAATCCCGACGAATTCGTCAAAGCCACGTTCATGCGGAGGTTTGAATACAAAGCCCCCCAGTTCATTACCGCTATCGGCACTGGAGTTGCCGCTAAGATGCCACTTACCGATATTCGCCGTACGATAACCACGTTTCCGCAGCACGTCTGCAAGCGTCGTTTGCTGAACCCAAAGCTCATTGGAAGGCAAGCTGTAGACGTTGTTAAAGACGCCGAAACGAGCCGGGAACTTGCCGCTCAGCAGTCCCATTCGCGACGGTACACAAATCGGCGCGACCGTGTATGCGTTGGTGAACCGCGTTCCTTCCCCTGCCAGCCGATCCAAATGTGGCGTTGGAATCTCCGAGTCTCCAAACGCTCGCAAATCGGCATAGCCCATATCGTCGGTGAGGATGATCACTAGGTTCGGTGGTCGCTCGTCCGCCACTGTTGGTTGAGTGCCGGCAAGCAGCACAATCAACGCAGCCATCATGAAAACAAAACGAGCCATTGGCTTTATCTCCGAGGGGATGTTATCTAGCTATTTCGTTTGCATCTGCTTGACGATTTTTTCGCGCGGGACGACGCCGACTCGCGTGGCCCATGTCTCGAACAAACGGGTCATCGACTTCACTTGATCAGGGAGCTGTGCTGCCAAATTTGTCGTTTCGCCGGGGTCGGTTGTGGTGTCATAAAGTTCCCACTCGCCATTGCGCGGGCCGGTCGATGTGATGTTTCCGTCCACAGTTGCCGAGCCATAGCCACGGACTAGTTTCCACTTGCCTTGCCGCACAGCTTCATTCCCCATGCGCTCCCAGCAGAGGACACGTTCGGAAGGAATTGCTCCCGTGCCGTGAAAGGCTGGTAGCAAGCTTTGCCCCTCCAGTTGCAGCACATTATGCCCACGGAACGACGTTGGCTGCTGGGCTCGCGCAGCGTCGAGGCAGGTTGCATGAATATCAATCACGTGCCCCACATCGGCAACAATTCGGCCGCGCTGGCGGGAAGAAATTCCTTTCGGCCAATGAGCGATGAGCGGCGAAGCGATACCGCCGTCGTTGACCGACACTTTGAATCGCCGAAATGGAGTGTTGCTCACCTGACCCCACAACGGTCCGCGCACGGTGTCCGAGCCGTTGTCGCTGAGGAACAAGATCAGCGTGTTGTTGAACTGCCCGCGTTTGCGCAGCGTTTCAACGATGCGGGCGAGGTTCTGGTCCACTCGATCGATCATCGCCGCGTAGTTGCGCATCCATTGCTCGTTGCGCTCCTTTTTGGCCTGTTTGGCTTCCTCGGTGACCGTGGCATCGAGCTGAGGCAATTTAGCCGATTCGGGAACGAGGCCGAGCTGCTTCAATCGCTCGAAACGGCGCTGGCGGATGGCATCGGGGCCTGCGCGATACGTTTCCGCATACTTCGCCACGTCACTCTCATGCGCCTGGAGCGGCCAATGCGGTGCGGTGAAAGCCAGATAGCCGAACCAGGGCCGCGCGGTGTCGGAGTCCTCGATGAAACGTAGCGTGTGGTCTGTGAAAGTGTCGGTCGTGTAGAAGTCGGGTGGGAGTTTGTCGACCTGCTTACCATTGTGGACGAACTTGGTGATCGGCCCCTTTTTTTGCCACGAGCGATAACCTGTGAACTGTTCGCACGCTCCGCCGATGAGCGCGAAATGGCGGTCAAAACCGCGCTGCCCCGGCCAGCAGGATTCATCCTGACCGAGATGCCATTTCCCGGCCATGAAAGTCTGATAGCCTGCCTCACGTAGCGCCTCAGGCAAGGTGACGACGCCCTGTTTCTTGAAACCGAGATACGCTGGCGAGCCGATGCGCCGCCACAATTCATTCGCCGCGCCCTGTTCGTTCATGTCACCCACGCCAGCTTGATGCGGGTAGAGCCCGGTCATGAGCGACGCTCGTGTCGGACAGCATTGCGCACAGTTGTAGAACCGCGCTAGTCGCACACCATTTTCTGCGAGCGAGTCGAGCGTCGGCGTACGAATCTCGCCACCATAGCAGCCGAGGTCCGAGTAGCCCATGTCATCCACCATGACGAGGAGGATGTTTGGGCGTTGCTCCGGACGCGGGGCGGCGTCTGCGAACGACGAAAGAACCGCAAACAGGATTAGGATGGGTGCCATGGTTTCACATATTCTCATTTTTAATCTATTCCCTTCCTTCAACATACAAGTGGGCGGGCTGCTAAAGGAGAAATGAATGGCAGCAGTTTTTGTGACATTTCCATCTGCTCACCGCAGCGTGAGCGTGCCTCCGTCCACGGGGTAGGCGCTGCCGGTGATGAAGCTGGCTTCGTCGCTGCACAAGAAGAGCGCCGCGGTGGCGACTTCGTTGGGCTGGCCCATGCGGCCGATGGGTAAAGTTTTGCTGAGCTTGTCGAACATCTCGGCTTCTTGGCCTGGATAGTTTTTGGCGATGAACCCATCCACAAAAGGTGTGTGGATGCGCCCGGGGAGGATGGCGTTGCAGCGGATGCCTTGGGCGAGGAAATCTTTCGCGATGGAGTAAGTCATGGCGAGCACCGCGCCTTTGCTGGTGGAGTAGGCGAAACGGTCGGCGACGGCCGTTTGAGCGACAGTGCTGGCAAGATTCAGGATGACGCCGCCGCCTTGCGTGGTCATGTGCCGCAACGCAGCCTGGGTGCAATGGGCGACGCCGTTGACGTTCACGCGCTGGATTCGTGCGAAGTCCTCGGGCGTGGTGGTGAGGGCGTTGCCGACATGGGCGATGCCGGCGTTGTTCACGAGGATGTGCAGGCGTGCGTGCCGCGAGAGGATGCGCGCAAAGGCGGCGTCTACCGAAGCGGGCTCACTGACATCGCAACTCTCGCCGTGCGCGCTGTGGCCGGCGGCGCGAAGTTCGGTCACGGCGGTGTCGAGCGCGTCTTGTTGGAGGTCGAGGATTTCTACGGCGGCTCCATGTGCGGCGAAGCGTTTGGCGATGGCGAGTCCGATTCCGGACGCGCCTCCGGTGATGACGGCGGTTTTGTTGGCGAGGTTGAAGGGGGTGGTGTTCATGTGGCTTGGCTTTCTTGATTCGGGATGCGGCCAATCATCGGGTATTGCTCCGCCTCGAAGACGGTGCCGCTGATCGGACGACTGGCGGGACTGACCCAGTAGAGCGCGGCTTCGGCGATGTCTTCGGGCATGAGCAGGCTGCCGGATGGCGCCGCGTAGAGCGGCAGTTTTTCCGGCCAGTCGGGTCGCATGCCGTCGCCGAGTTTGGTTTGGTATTCGTTGTCGGTGAGCGTCCAGCCGACGTTCATCTGGTTCACGCGCACGCGGTCGGGGCCGAGCGTGTCGGCGAGGTTGCCGGTGATGAGGATGACTTGGTCTTGCAGATGCATGGCGTGGTGATGTGCGGTCATGGGCAGGCGACGGCGTGCTGTTTCGACTCGCCGAGTCCTTCGATGCCGAGTTCCACCACGTCGCCAGGCTTGAGGAAGATGGGAGTGGGTTTCAAGCCAAGGCCGACTCCGGGCGGCGTGCCGGTGCTGATGACATCGCCGGGCAGCAGAGTCATGAACTGGCTGATGTAACTGACAAGCTGCGGCACGCCGAAAATCATCTGCGCGGTGCTGCTGTTCTGCCGTGTGACGCCGTTCACTTTCAGCCACATCGACAGCGCGTGCGGCTCGGCGATTTCATCGCGCGTGGCGAGGAATGGGCCGAGCGGCGCAAAGGTGTCACAGCTCTTGCCCTTCACCCACTGGCCGCCGCGCTCAAGCTGCCACTCGCGCTCACTGTAGTCATTGTGCAATGCGTAACCGGCGACGTGCTGCATCGCGTCCGCATTGGCGACATAACTTGCGAGCTTGCCGATGATGACGGCCAGCTCAACTTCCCAATCTGTCTTCTGCGAGCCGCGCGGGATGATGATCTCATCGTTTGGGCCGACGAGGGAGGAGGTGCTTTTGAAAAAGAGAATCGGCTCCTTCGGGATGTCAGCGCCGGATTCCTTCGCGTGGTCGGCGTAGTTCAGGCCGATGCAGACAATTTTGCTCGGGCGGGCGATGCACGGGCCGAGTCGCGTGTCGGTGGGAATGGTGGGAGCGGAGGCGGCATTCTTTTCGGCCCAGACAGCGAGGCGTGCGAGGCCATCGCCGCCGAAGAAGGCTTCGTCGTAGTCGCTGCCTAAAGCAGACGCATCAATACGGCGGCCATCATCGAGGATGAGGCCGGGCATTTCATTTCCAGGTGTGCCGAAGCGGATGAGTTTCATGGGTCGTTTGTTTTTTCGTGGGTTCGGATTTTTCTCAATGATTGTGCCGCGGCACCGTGGCGCAGACGGCTCGGTATTCGCAAGCGAAGTCGAGGCACGCGCCCGTGTGGAGCTGGCCGACGTGGTTGCGGTAAAGTTGCTGCCAGGGCGTGGCGTTCGGCGGTGGAGTGGCGAAGGCGGCGGTGTCGCGTGTGGTCCATTCGGCCTTGGGCACGAGCGCATCCACGCGTCGTGTTTTCAAATCCACGCGCACGCGGTCGCCGGTGCGCAGGCGTGCGAGTCCGCCGCCCGCGTAGGCTTCCGGGGCGGCATTGAGGATGGAGGGACTCGCGGAAGTGCCGCTCTGGCGGCCATCGCCGAGCGTGGGCAGTTCTTTGATGCCAGCACGCAGCAGCGCATCGGGCGGCTGCATGTTCACGACTTCGCCGCTGCCGGGAAAGCCGAGTGTGCCACAGCCACGGATGACGAGCAGGGTGTCCGCATCCATCGCGAGCGCGGGGTCATTGAGCCGCGCGTGGTAATCCTCCGGGCCGTCGAAAACCACAGCTTTGCACTCAAAGGCATTCTCATCGCCCGGCTGGCTGAGATAGCGGCGACGAAAGTCCTCACTGATGACGCTGGTCTTGATGAGCGCGGCTTCAAAGAGATTGCCGGACAGGACGAGGAAGCCCGCCTGGGTGCGCAGCGGCGACTCCACCGTGAGGATGATTTCGCCGTCCGGCGCGGGCGCAGCAGCCACATTCGCGGCGATGCTTTGGCCCGTGATGGTGAAGGCGTCTCCATCGAGCAAGCCGTGCCGCCGCAACTCCTTCATCACGGCGGGCAGGCCACCGGCTCGATGAAAATCCTCGCCGAGATGTCGGCCCGCAGGCTGGAGATTGACGAGCAGCGGCAGGTCGTAGCCCGCCGTTTCCCAGTCCTGGATTCGCAACTCCACGCCCGCGTGTCGCGCGATGGCGAGCAGGTGCGGCGGACAGTTCGTGCTGCCGCCGAGCGCGGTGTTCACGCGGATGGCATTGAGCAGCGCCGTGCGCGTGATGACCTGCGAAGGTTTCAAATCCTCACGCACCATCTCGACAATGCGCTCCCCGGCCGCGTGCGCCATCTGTCCGCGCTCGCGATACGGCGCGGGAATGCTCGCGCTGCCGGGCAAGGCCATACCCATCGCCTCGGCCAGGCAGTTCATCGAGAGCGCTGTGCCCATCACATTGCAATGGCCCGCGCTGGGTGAGGATGCGGCGAGCAGGTCCATGAACTTCTTCTCATCAATCTCGCCCGCGCCGAGTCTGCGCCGTGCTTCCCAGATGATGGTGCCCGCTCCGGCGAGTTCGCCATCGAGGTAGCTGTTGAGCATCGGCCCGCCATTGAAGATGAGCGCGGGCAAGTCTGCCGTCGCTGCCGCCATCAGCGCAGCAGGCGTAGTCTTGTCGCAGCCCGTGGTGAATATCACGCCATCGAGCGGATAGCCATACAGCACCTCGACGAGGCAGAGGTAGGCGAGGTTGCGGTCCAGCGCCGCGGTGGGCCGCCGCACGGACTCCTGCAAAGGATGCATGGGAAAGACAAAGGGCACGCCGCCCGCGTCGCGCACGCCATCGCAGAGCCGCGTGACGGTCTGGAAATGCGCGCGATTGCACGGCGCGAGGTCATTGGCCGACTGCGCGATGCCGATGACGGGCCGCCCGCTTTGCAGTTCTCCCGGCGTGAGTCCGTAGTTGAGAAATCGCTCCAGATAGAGCGCGGTCATGCCCGGATTGGACGGGTCGTTCCACCATTGTTCGGAGCGAAGTTTCATGATGCGATGATGGGTTTCGGCATAGAGATGACTTGGGTTTCGAGGAACTCGCGGAGGCCTTCTTCGCCGCCTTCCGCGCCGATGCCACTCTGTTTGATGCCGCCGAAGGGAATCTCGGCTTTCAGCGGTCGCCATTCGTTCACGCCGACGATTCCGGCCTCGATGGCGGAGGCCACGGCGCGGCATTGCGTGAGGTCGCGGCCATAGACATACGAGGCGAGGCCGTAGGGCGTTTCGTTCGCGCGGCGCACGGCATCGGTGACGCTGGTGTAGCGCAGCAGCGGGATGACGGGGCCGAAGATTTCCTGTTGCGCCACGCGCATCTTATCCCGCACGCCGATGAGCAAGGTGGGCGGGAAAAAGCTGCCGTCGCGCAGAGTCGCATCACTTTCGTAGCTGCGATTTTCGGCAACGATTTCCGCGCCTGCGGCCACCGCTTGCTCAACGAGTGCGCCGACCTCCGTGCAGGCCTGACGATGGATGAGCGGCCCGGCTTCGATGCCATCAGCGAGTCCATTGCCGAGTCGTGCGGCGCTGATTTTCACGGCGAGTTTTTCCGCGAGGGCTGCCTCGGCATCGGCGTGAACAAAAACGCGATTCGCGGTGACGCAGACCTGGCCGGAGACGAACAGCTTCAAACGCGTGAGCTGCTCGGCGACGAAATCGAGGTCGGCATCCGGCAGCACGATGAAGGGCGCATTGCCGCCGAGTTCGAGCGAGAGTCGCTTGATGCCCGGTGCGGCGGCGACCATGAGCGCGCTGCCCGTGGCGGTGGAACCGGTGAGGCTGAGCACGCGCACCGCCGGATGCTCCGCGAGCACCGCGCCGACCACGGAGCCACGCCCCGGCACGATTTGCAGCACGCCATCCGGCAGACCCGCCTCACGCATGAGCGGTCCCATGGCGAGCGCGATGAGCGGCGTGAGTTCCGCAGGTTTCCACACGGCACTGCAGCCCGCCGCGAGTGCGGCGGCGACCTTTTTTGCGCCCTGAGCCAGGGGGAAATTCCAAGGCGTGATGAGACCGGCCACGCCTGCCGGTTTGTGCTCGATGAAAAACTCGCGCCCCGCTTCGGGATGCGCGGCGATGCGGCCATACACGCGCCGCGCCTCCTCGCCGAACCATTGAAAAAAGCTGGCGGCATACTCCACCTCGCCCGCTGCCTGCGCATAGGGCTTGCCCTGCTCGGCGGTGAGCAGTCGTGCAAACTCATCCTTGCGCGCTAGCAGCAATGCGGCGGTGCGTTTCAAAACCATGCCGCGCTCGACTGCGGACACCTCGCGCCAGGTGCGCTGAGCCTTCACCGCGCCCTCGATGGCGAGCGCGACGGTCGCAGCATCCGCACGCGAGACCTCGGCGATTTTCTCCCCCGTGGCGGGATTGCGAATGGTGACGGTTTCGCCGCCAGGATGCCATTGGCCGTCCATCCACGGACGCGGCTCGAACCAAAAATCAGGAAGTGTTTTCATGCTCATGGGTGGAGGAGGTGGGTGACGATGGCTTGGCCCATCTCACTGGTGCTGAGGGCTGGCGCATCACTGGCCGCGCGGATCTCTCCCGTGCGATGTCCATCGGCGATGCTGGCGGCTACGGCACTCTCGATGGCGGCGGCTGCCTCGGTCAAACGTGGTGTAAACCATCGAATCCACCGCGCGGCGCTGCCGTCTCCAGCGAGCACGGCGATTTGAAAGGAAGCACTCATGGTTGGCTCGAAAGAACGGTTTGGTAGATTCGGGCGGCGTCCGCCACGGTGACATCCCGCGGGTTGGGGTCCATGAGGCGGCGATTCGCCACCGCATCCGCCGCCATCGCGGGGATGACCTCGGCAGGGACCGGCGTCATTTTCAAAGCGGCACGCAGACCGACGCTGTCAGCGATGGCATCCAGCTTGTCCGCAAACGCCTCGGGCGACAGCGCGCCCCAGCCCAGCGCGGCGCTGAACTCCGCGAAGTCCTCCGCGCACACCGGTGCGTTGTGCCGCATCATTTCACCCGCGAAACAGCCGGTGATGACGCCGTGCGGAATGTGAAAACGCCCGCCCAGCGGCAGCGCCAGCGCATGAACTGCGCAGCACGACGCATTCGCGAATGCCATGCCCGCGAGATGCGAGCCGATGGCCATGCCGTCGCGCGCTGCTTTGTTTACCGGCTCACGGCACACGACCTCCAGCGAGCGTCCGATGTGCCGCGCCGCCTCCAGCGCCAGGCCGCGTGCGATGGGCGTCGCGTTCTTCGCGATGAACGCCTCCACCGCGTGAACCAGCGCGTCCATACCCGCTGCGGCGGTGACATGCGGCGGCAATCGATCCGTAAGCGCGGGGTCTACGATGGCGATGTCCGCGAGGATGCAAGGGTCCACCACGCCGACTTTATTTCCCGTGGCCTCATCGGTGAGGATCGCCACAAACGTCGCCTCCGAGCCGGTGCCTGCCGTCGTGGGAATGAGCACGGTCGGTAATCCGCGCCCACCCGCTTTCCGAATGCCGAGGAACTCCCGCGCGGTCTTCCCATGCCGCGCACAGAGCGCCGCCACCTTCGTCGCGTCCATCACACTACCACCGCCCAGCGCGATGACGACATCCGCACCACTGGCCTTGATGCGCTCCGCAATCTTGTCCACCACATCGATGGGCGGCTCCGGTGGCACTTCGGCAAACGACCCTGCGAGCAAGTGCGCATCGAGCAAGGGCTGTGAAACCTTCCGCATCAGCCCCGCTCCCGCCACGCCCGCATCACTGACGAGGAAAACTTGCCGCCAGCCATTCGCCCGGCAGATTTCAACGAGCGATTCGCTCATGCCGCGACCGGTGATAACGCGCCGCGGCAGATGATTTTCAAAAGAGGAAAGAGGTGCGTTCATAAGAAACAAGTATCGCCAGGAAACAGTGCCGAATCTCACCGCTCCGTCTCAAAAACTGCCCGGATCGTCTCACTGCACTCGACAAAGCGTGATTTTGGGTGATAATTTTCGGGTAATGACCGTCCTGCTCGAAAACATCTGTTTCGCTCCCGATGAATGCCTCCGACTCCTGCGCTGGCAGGGTAATGCACGCTCCCTGCAATCCCTTGAGGCCGGAGGACGCCGCGTCGCCGCGTCGGGCGTCGGCGGACGTTGGCACAGCCACGCAGAGACGGAGTTTACCATTTTCGAGCGCGGCTCCGGAATGCGCTACGTCGGCGACCACGTCGGCTCGTTTGGCGAGTGGGACTGCGTGCTGCTCGGCAGCCATCTGCCGCACTGCTGGATGGAGCAAGGCCGTACCGATGGCTATGTGCTTCAATTCCATTTGCCAAATGAACACCCGCTCCGCAGGCTGGGCGGTGAGCGCGAAGTGCAGCGACTCTTTGCCACGGCGGATCACGGTATTTCATTTCGCCCCGCCACCGCGCGAGCCGCCATCGTCCTGCTGGAACGCATGGCTGCCGCCAGCAAGCTCGCGCGCGCAGGTCTGTTGCTGGAACTCCTCGCACTGCTTCACGACGCTCCGACGGAGCAGACGGTCACACTCAGCCAGACCCGTGTCTTCGCCGAAGCCGATGCCGTTATACGCCCACGTCTCGACAGCGTGGTGCAGTGGGTGCTCGAGCAATTCACCGAGCCGCTCATGCTCAAAGAAGCCGTGAACCGCAGCGCCATGAGCCGCGCCACCTTTTGCCGTCAGTTCCAAAAATATACCGGCAAGACCTTCGTCACCTTCCTCACCGACGCCCGCCTTGCCTACGCGCATCAGTTGCTCACGCAAACCCACCAAAGCGTCACCGAAGTCGCCTACGCCAGCGGCTTCGGCAGCCTAACGCGGTTCAACGCAGCCTTTCGCGGAAAGTTTGGCCAGTCGCCGAGAGAACTCAGAAGCCGTATTTCGCCGAAGTGATGTTCGCCGCAGGGTCGGCTGCAACTTCACTTCCCCTGCTCCCGGACAAAGCGCACCATCTGGCGCAGGTCGTCGGCAAACGTGGGTGATTCGAAGTTCTCGTATTCCAGCCCGATGTGCCCCTGGAAGCCCTGGCGCTTGAGTTCCGTCAGCACGGCAGCGACATCCACGCGACCGGTGCCGAAGGGCACGTCATTCACCTGCACGCGGGCCACATCCTTGAGGTGCAGGCTGCGCAGTCGGTTGCCACAGGCGCGGGTGACTTCCACGATGTCGAGCCCTGAGCGGGCAGCATGGCCGGTGTCGAAACAGATGCCCATGCGCCTGTCGCGCCGCTGCGCATCGAGCTTTTTCGCCGTCTCGCCAGGATTGCCGTAGGGATAGGCCGCGCCGAAGTAGTCCGCCTCGAAACCGATGGCGTGATTGTGGATGGCAAAGGTGAAGTCGAATTCCTTGAGCAGCTTTTCCAGCATGTCCCACTGCGATTCCATCGGCTCACCTGTGAAGCCGGAGACGCCGAGTTTTTTGCCCTGCTCAAAAAATCGCCGCAACTGGGCCTCATCCTGACCGATGCGCGTCCACTGCTTGCCACCGATGTAGGGCGCGACGAAATGCACGCCCTTCGCCTTCGCGTGTTTCCGGATGCGGGCGATGAGTCCCTCCGGCGTGGCGTCGTCGAGCAAGGCGTCTCCGGTTTCCGCGCTGATGCGCATCCCCATGAGGAAAATCTCCAGCGAATCGAGCCCCAACGCTGCTGTCTGGTCGATGGCATCGAAGAGCGTGCCCTTGTTCCACGTCCAGGCATGCCCGGCCACAACGAAGCCGCCCGTCTCACGCAATGGCGGTTGGTCGGCTCCGGATGCAGCGCCGATGAGCAAGGCAGACGCAGCCACTCGAAAGAGAATGCTGCGGATTGCGCGGAGCTTTTTCATTATGGGATTCTTGGTATTCATGGTTTGGGTTTGATCACATCCAACCCGCCCATCTTGAGGAGGCTCTCCCAGTCGCGTGCGCCGACGCGTTTTTCCCACGCGGCGTGTTGGGCAGCGAGGTCGGTGACAATGTCGGGATGTTGGTTGGCAAGGTTGTGCAGCTCGGTGCGGTCGCGTTCGAGATTGTAGAGTTCCCAAGGTCCCGTGCGCTTGCCGAGAGCCACGTCTTCATCGCCGAGGTTTTCATTGTAGTGCGCGACGAGCTTCCATTGGCCGGAGCGCACGGCACGGTTGCCCTCGTGCTCCCAGAATAGTGTGCGGGCGGGAAGCTCGCCGGAACCTTCAAGCAGAGGCTTGAGGCTCGCGCCTTCCATCGGGTGAATGGCCTGACCGTCACGCTCCTTCGGATACGCCGCGCCCGCGAGGTCCGAGCACGTCGCCATGATGTCGATGATGTGCGCTGGAGTGCGGACGATTTGAGAGCTTCGCGACGCCATTCCCGCCGGCCAATGCGCGATGAGCGGTGTGGCGATGCCGCCTTCGTGTGTCCAATGTTTGAACTGGCGGAAGGGCGTGTTGCTGGCGTTCGCCCAGGGCAGCAGCACGCCTTGGAATGAGTTCGGGTCATCGGCGGGCTTCGCGTCGGCCTTGCCCTTGCCGATGGATTCCGCGCAGGCACCGTTGTCGCTGAGAAAAAGGATGAGCGTGTTGTTGAAACGGTTTGTTTGGCGCAGGGCGGCGAGCACCTGACCGATCCCATGGTCCATGCGGTCAATCATCGCGGCATAGACTGCCATACGGAGGTCCATGTCCGTGGAGCCGGCGTCCTCCGGCTTCCATTTCACGGAGGACTCATGCACGGGCGACAGCTCGGCGTCCTGCGGCATGATGCCGAGTTGTTTTTGCCGCGCGAATCGTTCCTCACGCAGCTTTTGCCAGCCGTCTTTGTATTTGCCGCGATATTTCGCGATGTCCTCCGGCCATGCGTGCAGCGGCCAGTGCGGTGCGGTAAAGGCGAGGTAGAGGAAGAAAGGTGAATCCGTCTTCGCTTCGCGCACGAACTTGGCGGCGTATTTCGCGAAGTAGTCGGTGGTATAAAAGTCCTCTGGCAGATGGGCAAGTGGCTCGCGCCCGTCCATGATTTGGCCCGGCTTCGGATGGAAGAAGCTCGAGGCTCCGCCGTGGATGCCGAAGAAGCGGTCAAAGCCTCGGTCGAGCGGCCGCTCGCCCTCCGCACTACCGACGTGCCACTTGCCGCACATGAAGGTCTGGTAACCCGCGGACTTCAACACTTCCGCCAGCGTGACGCAGCGGCGATTGAGGAAACCCTGATACTCCGGGATGTGTTTGAAGGGCTTGTTGTAGGCGTTGGTCGGCTCCATGAAGCCGATGCCCGCCTGATGCGCATAAAGTCCTGTGAGCAGTTGTGCCCTCGTGGGACAGCAGCGCGCGCCATTATAGAATTGCGTGAAGCGGACACCGTTCGCCGCCAGAGAATCAAGATTCGGCGTCGCAATTTCGCTGCCGTAGCAGCCAAGGTCAGAGAAACCCATGTCATCGGCCATGATAAGGATGATGTTCGGCTTCTCAACAGCAAAGACGGAGGGCGACAGGCTGAAGGCAAGCAGGGCAACAAGGAAATGTTTCATGGCGAGATGTTTCATGGACGGGAGGTCGCAGAGGTCGGCAAGACCGATGCCGCAGTCGCTGAGAAACCAGCGCCGCGTGAGTGCCGCGGCCCGTTCGGAAAGGTGATTCAGAGGATTCGTGGTCATGCTCACTCGGGTTAGGATTTCGTCATTGTCTCATCGAGATTCAGCAGCACGCGGCTGACGATGGTCCAGACGGCGATGTCGTTGGGCGTGGCGTCGACAGGGAGTTCTTCGGGTTTCGTCAGCGAGGAAAAGGCGATGAGTCCGGCTTTGAGTTCGCCTTGGCGGAGGCGGGTGCGGTTGACTTCGAGCAGCTTGAGCACGCTTTGCAGTTCAGCGGGCTTGATGCCGCGCGAAGTGCAGAGCTGGTAGGCGCAGTTGGCGCGTCGAAGCTGCTCATCACGGGGTCCGCCGACTTGCTTGTGCAGCAGGCCCGCGATGCTCAGCGCGTTGTCGCGCACCACCTTGGCCTCCATGCGGAAACGCGGCCCGCGGGCGAGGTAGCTCACGACGCAAACCGCCCATGGCGAGAACGCTTGTCTTGAAATTATTTGTGACGGTTTCATCTACCAATTCCTGAATCAATGCGATCATGGCGCCACGTGGCCGAACGCGCCATCGCGCAGTCCCTGTGCGCCACCTTTGATGTCGGCGGGTACGAAGGTGTGAACCTCTTGCCAAGTTTGGCCGCCGTCGGTGCTGCGCTGGATGTTGAATCGCTGTGAGTGGATGCTGATGAGCGTCCCTTTGTCGCTGGCAATCAACTGGCCTTCGGGGATGGCGGCGGGGAGATCGCGCCAGGTCTTGCCGTCGACGCTGGCGCGAGATTTCTTGCCACAAAGCCAGAACTCGCCGTTCACGACACTAAGCGCGGCACGCTGCGTGCCGGTGGCGTGTGGGCCGTCCCACGTCTCACCGGCATCGGCGCTCGTCCACGCGTTCGCGGCGATGGGGTCGGTCATGACGAGCAACTTGCCGTTGGATGTCAACGCGCCGCGACCGGTGGAGGCGTCGAGGCCTTCCGGTGCGAGCCATTTCCATGTCTTGCCGAGATCATCGCTGGCCAAGAGATGGCCGAACTTCGGGCCCGATTCGCCGCGATTGTCGCCGAGCGCGAGGAAGCGACCGCTCGCATCGCCGCAATACACCGCGCCGATGTGATGCGTGTTTGGGAGCTTGCCGCGCGGATCGTCCTTGAACGCGCCCCACATGCCGAAGGTAGTGAATGTTTTGCCAAGGTCCGCCGTGGCGCTGAAGGTCATGTAGCCGCTGGAGACAAAGGCTCCCTTGCCGCCCGCCAGGCTCCACGTAAAGCCGGTCATCACGCGCGGGTCGTCTTTGCTTTGTGGCAGCTTGGTCGCGCCGCTGGTGAGATGACGCCAGTTCACAGTATCGTCCGAGGCGAGATAAATCGTCGGTCCGCCCCAGGCCACCGGCACGGCGAAGACGCCGTTCGTGTAGGCGACGGATCTCGTGGCCCACGGGCCGTGATCGGCTCCAGGAGCGGCGAAGAAAGCTTGCTTCCACGTCTGGCCATCGTCCTTCGACACAATGATGCGGGCTCCGTGCCCCACCACGACGAACGCGCCCACTTGCGGGTTGGGTTTGAAGTCACCGCCGAGTGGAATGGAGTCGCGAATCTTTGCATCTTCGGGAGTCTCTTCCGCGACAACCACAGTAGCAGCTAGGAGGACAAGGGTGAGCGTGAGTATGCATGATTTCATAGGAATGTCGTGGAATGCTAGTGCTGGTAGAGGAGGAATTCAGATGGGTCTTCACGCGATTGTCAGTCCCTTCAAAGTGCCGGTCGAGGTGCCGAACGATTGATCTTCAAAGCCGAGTTGGTTTAGCACGCTGACGTATAGATTGCTCAAGGGCACGGTGCCAGGGGCGATGGCGAGATGCTGACCGTGCTTGAACCGGCCTCCCGCGAGCAGCACGGGCAGGTCTTTGTTGCTGTGACTGTTACCGCTGCCCAGGTTCGACGTGACGAGGATCGTGGTGCGGTCCAGCAGCGTCGAGTCTCCCTCACGCGTGTTCTGCAGATTCATCAACAGCGTCTTCAGCTCGTCGAAGAAGGCCCGTTCGACTCGTTTGAGCTGTGCGATGTTCCCTTCGTCCTGGCCGTGGTGCGAGAGGTTATGATAGCCGACGTTGACGCCCGGCACGGCGACGGTGTCCTGACGGAAGTAGCCGAATGTGATGACGCGGGTACTGTCGGTCTTGAAGGCCAGATGCGTTAGATCGCAGACACCGCGCAGGTTGGTGATGATCTCGTCGGGAGCGAACGGTGCCGGCGGTTTGGAGTTCACCATAGGTTTTGGCTGATGCATCCATTCTTCGGACTTCACTAGGCGTTTCTCGGTGGCGCGGACCGACTCGAAGTACTCACCGAGCTTTTCCTGGTCGCGTCGGGAGAGACGCGATTGCAGGTCGCGCGCTTCATCCAGCACGTGGTCGAGAATGCTCTTACCGCGACCGATCTCGCTGAGGACTTTGGTTTTGTTGGCCGCGCCGTCTTCGGCAAAGAGCTTGGCGAAGGCGTCGCCGACGTTTCTCTCCGCTGGCACCATGCTGCCGCCGTCGGTCCAGCCAAAGTTGTTGTCCCCGGCGCTCAACGCGAGCGAGTCAAAACGCGTGTGCTGGCCGAGCGTGGCGGCGACGTACTGGTCGAGCGAGCGGCGGTTCCGCTCGGCCGAGGGTATACCGGTGAAGATGCGAGGCTGTGAGGCGTGACCACCGCCGACGCCCGGATGTTCGAGCCCCGAGACGATGGTGAAGCGATCGCGGAGATCGGCCAGCGGGGCGAGATACTCCGTGAGTTCGTAGCCAGTTCCGGATTGTTTGGGAATGAAAGAATCGCGGTAGATGCCAAGCGGCAGGCAGATCAGCAGCAGGCGGCGCGGCTCTTTTCCTGCCTCAGCGGCATGGGCGATGCCGCCGAGCGATTCGAGCCAGGGCAAGCTGAGCGTGACGCCTGCTCCGCAAAGGAAAGTGCGACGGGTGGAGAGTGAGGATTGTGTGTTCATAATTTTAGAGAGTGCTGTTTAGCGAAAAGGTGGAAGTAAGTCTTCGTGTCAGGCCAAAACGTCCCGGATGACATGGCCATGCACATCGGTGAGTCGAAAATCGCGGCCGGCGTGTTGGTAAGTCATGTGTTCGTGGTCGAATCCCAGCAGGTGCAGAATCGTCGCATGGAGGTCGTGGACGTGGACACGGTTCTCGACGGCTTTGAAACCGAAGTCGTCCGTGGCGCCGTAGGTCATGCCCCCCTTCACGCCGCCTCCGGCCATCCACATCGTAAAGCCGAAGGGATTGTGATCCCGGCCGCCGGTGTTGCCCGCCTTACCAGGCTCGATCTGTGCCAGCGGGGTCCGGCCAAACTCGCCGCCCCAGATCACCAGAGTGTCCTCCAACAGGCCGCGCGACTTCAGATCGGTAAGCAGGGCGGTGATCCCCTGCGAACTTTCTTTGGCCAGGCGGCGGTGACTTTTCTCCAGATCATTGTGGCTGTCCCACGGCTGCCCCGGACCATGCCACGCCTGCACGAAACGCACGCCGCGTTCCAACAATCGCCGCGCCACGAGCAACTGTCTGCCATTCGGCGTGTCCCCATACATCGCGCGCACCGATTCCGGTTCCTTGGAAATATCGAAGGCATCGGTCGCCTCGACCTGCATGCGAAAGGCGGTTTGGTAGTTGTGAATGCTGGACATCAGCTCCGGATAGTCAGCGTTCCGCTCGAAATGACGTGCGTTCATTTTCTCGACCAACGACATCTGCCGGGTCTGCGTCTCGCGGGTGAGGCGTGGATTGGTGATGTTGTCGATCAGCGGTTTGCCTGCCTCACGATTGGTCGCCACGTAGGTTCCCTGAAACACGTTGGGCAGGAACGATGACTTCCAGTTGTCTTCGCCGATGAACGGAAGACCGGATGGCACCAGAGACACATAGCCCGGCAGGTTGCGATTCTCTGTTCCCAAGCCCCACGTCACCCACGAACCGAGGCTCGGGCGTGGCACCACGAGCGAGCCAGTGTTCATCATTCGCAACGAGGCCTCGTGAATCGGCGTGTCGGTATAGAGCGAGCGGATCACGCAGAGATCATCCGCGTGGGCCGCAGCGAGATCGGCAAAGAGCTCGCTACAGGCGAGTCCAGATTCACCATAATGTTTGAAGGCAAATGGAGAAGGCATCGCCCCCGCAGTCGGATTGTCCGTGTTGTAATGCGTGGGTAGTGGACGTCCAGCGTATTTCGCGAGGGCCGGCTTGGGATCAAAGGTGTCCATCGCCGAGGGCCCGCCGTTAGCGAAGATGTGCAGGACTCGCTTAGCCCGAGGCGTGAAATGCGGGCTACGAGGGGCCAGGGGATGTGTATCAACTGTGGCAGCCCGCGTTTCCGAAACGGTGCTGAGGCCGAGCAACCCAAAGCCAGCCCCAGCCAAATGGCTGAGGAGTCCGCGCCGGTCGGTGAGGAAAGGTGAAAGCATGTTTTTAGAAATCGCTGTGTTCATCGTGACTGTGTTCATCGTAAGTAGATCAGTTCGTGATTCATGAGCAGTGCCTGAGCATAATCCGTCCATGTCGCGTCATCCGATTCGAAAAACTGCCTCGCTAATTGCAGCTCATCCGGCTCGGGATCGCGGGCTAGCACCGCGCGGTAAAGCTCGGTCACTCTTTGCTCGAGCAATGTTCCTGGTGCAAAACGACTCACCAGTGCAGAAGCCTGCCGAGCGACAAAAGGATGGTTCATCATGAAGAGCGCCTGTTGCGGCACGAGGGTCTGCTTTCGCTCCAGAACGGCGGTTTCGGCCAGAGGAGCCCCGAACGCTCGCGGTAGTGGCTGGAAGGTGAACCGGTCGATATAGGCGTAAACGGTGCGTCGCTGATTGCTGGCGGCATCAATCGGCAGCGACGGTCCGCCCATGCGTCGGTCGAGATTGCCGGACACGCTCAAAAGCGTGTCGCGGATGCCTTCGTAGCTCAGCCGGCGCGGGTTCTGCCGCCAGAGAAGAACGTTCTCGGGATCGCCCTGAGCAGCTTCGCGATTCTCGACGCGGCTGCTCTGCTGCCACGTTGCTGAAGTCAGGATGTAGCGGTGCAACGCCTTCAACGACCACCCGTGGCGTTTGAACCAGAGCGCGAGATGATCGAGCAATGCGGCGTGTTCCGGCTCGGGCGTGTTGACGCCGAAATTGTCCAGTGTCGGTACCAAGCCGCGCCCGAAGTGCAGAGCCCAGACTCGGTTGACCAGCACACGGGCGGTCAGCGGATTGGCGTCCGCCACCGTGGCCCGTGCCAATTGCAAGCGACCATCATCCGGCCACGGTCCGGGATCGGGCGCACGGTCGCGCAGGATTTGTAGGAACTGGCGCGACACGCGCTGGCCTGGCGATTTCGGATCGCCACGAACGAAGACGACCGGCTCCACAAGTTCGCGGGGCTCCAGCACCATCGCCCGCTTTACCGGCGCGCCGAACTCCAGAGCGTGCAGCCCCTGCCGTCGGCCATTGAAGCGGAAGAACTGCTTGTTGGTGATCGTGCGGATCAGCGGAACGGTGACGCGGCTGTCGTCGATGATGTCCAGACGCGTCACACGCAGAGCCGACTGCTCACCGAACAATTTCTCCGCCATCGCCACGGCTTCGGCATCGGCCCGGGCACTGGCCCGAGCAAACACCTGCGCGTAGAGGTCGCTGACCTCCAGCATGCTCGCCGGAGTCTTCCTGTCTTTCAGTTCCGCATCCAACCACGGATGCAGAATGTCGCCTTCCTTCCGACGCAGGTCCGTGAGCCCAGATTCCACACCGTCGCGCGGCATCGCCGCCGCACGGCTCCAGAGTCCGAACAACGAATCGGCCCCCGCCTTTTTCGCGGCGAGGAATTTCGTGTAGCGCTCGATGATTGCCGGACGCAGTTGAATCTCGGACGTCGAAGTGGACACTTGGCCGTCTTGGGGCCGGTGATTCGGCTCCTGTAGGGCGAGGTAGTTCAAGTAGAGTCGGGCCGAGTCCTCCACGTGCTTTCGCGCGTCGGCCAAACACTCGACCACATGCTCCTCGATGGCCACCAAGCGTTTCTGCCGTTCCTCGTGATACGTTGCCGCCTTCTCGGGATCGTGGTTCGGCTCGTAACCGATCCATGGCATGTCGTCCGCCGGACGCGAACTGGCGAACACCCCATAGAGCGAATAGTAGTCGGCCGTCGGGATCGCCTCGAACTTATGATCATGGCAACGCGAACAAGCGACCGTCAGCCCCATCAGACCACGTGTGACCACATCAATTTGGTCGTCCACCTGCAACTGCTGGTCGCCGAAAAACTGGCGGCCGACGGTAAGAAAACCCAGCGCGGCCAGATCGCCCGATTCCTTACAGTCCGCCGAAATCAACTTGTCCGCCGCGATCTGAAGTTCGATGAAGCGGTTCATCGGTAGGTCGGCGTTATGCGCCTGGATCACCCAGTCCCGGTAGGTGTGGGCGAAGGGATACACCCGCCCCATGTCAAACACGACCTCCATCGTGTCTGCGTACCGCGCCACATCCAGCCAGTGCCGCCCCCAATGCTCGCCATACTGCGGACTCTTCAACAACGCATCGATCGTTTCTTCCACGGTCCTCTCGCCCCGCGTGAAAGCTTGCACTTCCTCATAAGATGGCGGCAGCCCGGTCAGCGTCGCGTAAAGCCGCTTGATGAGTTCCGCGCGGTCTGCCTCCACGCCCGGCGACCAACCTCGATCCCGCAGCTTCGCGAGGACATACCTGTCGATATCCTGACGCACCCAGTCGGCAGCGATCTTCGGTGGCGGCGAGTCTTTCTCCGGCTGAAACGCCCAATGCTGCCTCGCCTTCACAAAATCGACGCCCGGCGATCCTCCCGCAGCGATTCCCCGCGACTCCCGCGGATCGGGCGCGCCCATCGCCACCCAGGACTCCAACTGTCGAATCGCCTCTTCCGGCAGCTTTTGTTTCGGCGGCATTTCCAAGCCCCCGTCCGCATAGCGGATGGCCTGGACAAGCAAACTCGCCGCCGGATCGCCCGGCACGATCGCCGGTCCGGAATCTCCGCCCTGCAGCAATCCTTCGCGGCTGTCGAGTAACAGATTGCCTTGCTTCTTCCCATCTTTGAGCGAGTGGCATTCATAACAATGCTGGACCAAAACCGGCCGGACATGTTTCTCGAAGAACGCGATCCCATCGCCCTCCGCCGCCGATAGATGCAGGGGCGCGACAAGAAGCAGGACTCCCGTCAGAAGCGTGAGGGTCCAAGCAGTGAAGGGCAGAAGTCGGTTCATGGATTGGTAAAAGCTGGGCTGGAGACGAGGTCGAGCACGAGCGACTTCATACCGCTCTTCTTTTCGCGAACATTGGTGGCGATGGCTTTGAGCGGTTGCCGGTCGGCGAATCCGGGCGCACGGCCCAGCGCGAACGTCGCGAGTTGGTGCGTTAGGTTTTGCGTGACGAGGTCTTCGCGCGTCTTCACCAGCTCGCGGAACTCCTGGAAGGTGTTAAATCGACCCACGCCCTCCCATGCATCCGAAGAATCGACGAGTGGGCCGTCGGAAAGTTTGGCGCGAGCACCGGGTTTTGGCTCAATGAGTGCTCGGTAGTGGTCCCGCCAGCCACCAATGACGTCGAAGTTCTCCAGAGCAAAGCCGAGCGGGTCGATCTTGCGGTGACACGAATTGCAACTGGCGATGTCGCGATGCTTCGCGAGCTGCTCCTTGATGGTGGTGGCACCGCGAATGTCCGGCTCGATGGCCGGCACGTCCGGCGGTGGTGGTGGCGCGGGTGTGCCGAGGAACTTTTCGAGCACCCAGGTGCCGCGAACTACGGGCGAAGTTGTGCTACCGTTTGACGTGACCGCATGAATGCTCGCATGTGTCAACAATCCTCCGCGCACCGTCTTCGACTTGTCCAAACTCACGTGTCGGAAATCAGGACCGACCACTCCCTCGATGCCGTAGTGCTTCGCGAGCCGCTCGTTAAGCATGGTCCAGTCGGAGTCGATGAGATTGGCGAGCGGCAGATCGCGTCGAAACATCTCCGATATGAAATGCTCCGTCTCACCGCTCATGGCGGCTTCGAGTTCGGCATCGTATTCGGGATAGAGGTCGGCGTTCGCCTTCATCACGCCCACTTCGCGCACTCGCAGCCATTGGCCGGTGAAGTCATTCACAAAGCGGGCAGAGCGAGCATCGGCCAACATGCGTTCGGCCTGTGCGCGCCGTTTCGTGACATCGAGCAAGCTGCCATCCGCCGCAGCCTTCAGCAGCTCGTCATCCGGCGTGGAGCGCCAGAGGAAATAGGACATTCGCGACGCGATAGCGAAGGCGTCGGGACCGCTGGGCGGCTCTTCGTGGTAGAGAAAACGCGGCGAAACAAGCATCGCGGCCAACATGCCACGCAGCGCCTCGTCCGGTGTCGTCGTCTTCGTGAACTTCTCATACAGCGCTCGGTACTTCGCCACAGAGGCATCATCCACGGGTCGGCGAAAGAGCTTCGGCGCGAGATGCGCCGCGATGGCGGCGGCTTTCTCCGGCGTGGGTTGCGTCGGATCGATGTCGCCAAACAAAGTGCGATGCCCCTTCGGCGGCCAGCTCTCATAGATCGGGCCTTCGATGCTGAACGAGCGGATGGCGATGAAGGGACCGGGCTGGTCAATCATTGTGCGGCCCTGGCTGTGCGGTGCGCCATCCATCATCGTGAACACCACGCGGTCGCCCGGCTCCAGGTAATAGCGGGCCTCGACCTCGCGCGGCTGCTCATCGGTGAAGGCGAAGACGCTTTCCGCTTTCGGCAGCTTGCCTGAATAACCCTCTTGGACGGTGAACTTCAGCCGCACGGGCTTGCCGTCGTTCTTCAGCGCATAGGCCACCGCTTTCACCCGATACCAGCCGCGCCCGGCGGGAAGACCGAATTGGGGCTCACCGCTGAAATACTGCTGCACGGTGATCACGGCGTCGAGCTGCGGGCCGTCGTCGGGTTTCGGCGGGCGCAGCATGCCGTTTTCACGCACGGGGAAACGATAGCCATAGGCGGGGTCGTCTTTCGCCGCGGCCTGTATCTGCAGGGTGTGCTTCTGCTCGACGGGCCCGAGTTTGTCGAAGTTGGCCAGACGGTCCTCGAGGCCCTTACGGGCGAGTTCGATGCCTTTGCGATTGCCCTCATGAAGTGTCATGGTCTTGCTCACCGTCTCGGGCCGCTTGGCCGGGGCGATCGCCCGGGCCAGGACAAACTCCGCCGCCTTCATGTATTCCTGCATCTGCGCGGCAGAGAGCATGAGCGCCGCGCCGTTGTTGTCGAATCCGTGGTCGAGGACGTCCTCTGGAAACCCGGACGTGAAGTCGCCATGCACATCGAACAGGTCCGCGATGGTGTTTTGATATTCCACACGGTTGAGCCGCCGCAGTACCACTTCGCCGCCGGTCCCTTTGAGTTCCGCCGCGGCACGCGACAATTCGTTCTGGATCCAACTCGTGACTTGCTCCACCTCGGTTTGCTTTGGCTGCTTAGCTTCCTTGGGCGGCATCTCGCCGAGTTGCAGATTGTCGAGAACAAGCTGCCAGTTCTCCGCGTCCGCGGCGTTCGTGGCAATCTTCAAGGCATCAACGCGAAAGTCCCCCTTCGGCTTGGTCGCGCCATGACACTCGACGCAATACCGATTCAGAAACGCGGTGACTTGAGGATCAACTTCATCCGCGAACCCGCATCGCGCACCGCCAACGCAGAACGCGACTACCACAGCAACCGCGACAATGAATCCAGAGAAAGTCGAACGAATCATGAGTCTCTCAACCCTGCGATGTTGATGATGAGTTCTGTTCCGTGTACGTGGGATAGGCTTCCAGCCTGTCGGAATAGCCAAGCCAATCTGGAACAATTCGGACAGGCTGGAAGCCTATCCCTCGGGCAGTTCATACGAGTTCCTTGATTGCGCCGTCGGCTTCGCCGCCTTGAAAATCCTTCGGTACCGCGACGCCCATGACGCCGAACATGGTCTGCCAGAGATTGCCGAGGAGAACGTCTTTCTTTTGGAGGTGGCCTTGGTGCTTGATGCCGAGCTTTTGGCCGCCGACAAGCATCGTGGGGAGGTTTGTGTTGTTGTGCGCGTTCTCGGTGCCGCCGCTGCTGCCCCAGACGAGCAGCGTGTTGTCGAGCAACGTGCCGTCACCTTCCTTCACGCTCCTAAGCTTCTCAATGAAGTAGGCCCAGTCTTCCATGTACCACGTGTCGACAGTGGTCAGCCACTTGAGCTTGTCGGCCTCCTCGCCGTGGTGCGTCATCTCGTGATAACCATAAGGACAGCCTTTGTAGGCATAACAGTGTGTACCGTCGTTGAGATCGCGGCGCGCGTAGTAATTGATGACACGCGTGCTATCCGTCTGCAGCGCAAGTGCGATGACGTCGAACATCAGACGCTGGTAGCGGCGGTAATCGAAGTTCCCCTTCGCCTGCAACTCGGGATCGAGCGCCTGGACATTCTGGCCGAAGTCGATCGCGGCGACTTCGGGCTTTGGTTTGTCGAGCCACGCGAGATCTGTGGCGATGTTTTGTTCGACATCGCGAATGGAATTGAAGTACTCGTCGAGTTTCGCCTGGTCCTCTTTGCCGAGGCGGTTCTGCAAGCGTTTGGCCTCGTCGCGCACCGCATCGAGCACGCTGCCGGTGCGGCCTGATCCTGCTCTGCGCGCGGCGATTTCTGCGGCGCTTTCGGCGCGGAAGAGCTTGTCGAAAAGAATGTGCGGGCGGTTCTCGGCGGGAATCGGGGTGCCGCCCCGGGTCCAGGCCAGCGTCTTATCAATCGTGCCGCTGCCGAAGCCGGTGCCGCGATGAACGCCAAGCACGAGGCTCGGGAATCGTGTCGCTTTGCCAATTGCCTCGGCGAGTTCTTGATCGGCGGAGATGCGGAGCTTGGCGTCGGCTTTGTGCGTGGCGGTGCCGGTCAAGAAGGTGCGGTCACCACCGTGGCCGCCGGAGTGGGTCAGCTTCAGGCCGCTGATGAGCGTGAACTCATCCCGCAGATGCGACACGGGTTTCAGGATGGTCGTGGCTTCCCACTCGCGGCCAAACGTCGTGGGCGTGTAGTCGCGACCATTCACGCCGAGACCCCACATGGTGAAGACGGCTCGCTTGGGTCGTTCCGATTCGTCGATGCCGCCAGCGGTGTCGGCTGCTCGAGCGAGCGACGACATGGACTCCAGCCACGGCAAGGCCAGAGCGACACCCGCGCCACGAAGCAGCGTGCGGCGAGCAAGGCGACTATCAGGTTGCTTGATGTTCATGGCAGCTACTTTGTGAGAAAGGGTTCGGAGGAAACAACGGCTTGGATCAGGTCCTGCAGCCGGTGGTCGGACTTCCCGGTGGTCGTAGTAATCTGTTCGAGCGTGGTGTTGTCGACATACCCGACAGGTCGGCCAAGGGCGTAGGTGAGCAGCTTCTCGCTAAAGGCACGGACGAACTTCTCTTTTTCGGCGAGGAGCGCGGCCTTGTAGCCAGCGAGGTCGCTGAACTCACGGCCCGACTTCAACGCGCCGCTGGGATCGATGACCGGCGCTTTGGGCCCGCTGATCCCTTCGCCATTTTGCTGCTCACGCCAGCGACCGATGGCGTCGTAGTTTTCGAGCGCGAGGCCATACGAATCGAGTTTCGCATGGCAACTGGCACAGTTGGGTTCGCTGCGGTGTTTTGCCAGTCGCTCGCGAACGGTGAGTCTCGCGCCGGCAGTGTTGGGCTGAATCTCACCGGCGTTGGGCGGAGGGGGCGGTGACGGATCGTTGAGTAGTTTTTCCAGCACCCACGCGCCGCGTCGCACCGGCAGCGTGCGAGTGCCGTCGGACAAGAGCGTCATCAACCCCGCCATTCCCAGCACGCCGCCGCGATGATGCTCGGGACGCAACGCGACTTTCTGAAACGCCTCGCCCGTCACACCGTCGATGCCATAGTGTCGGGCAAGCCGCTCGTTGATGACCAGGAACGGCGAATCGAGAAAATACGTCACCGGCAGGTTTTCGCTGAGCACCTGCTGAAAGAACGCGAGCGGTTCTTCGCGCTCGGCGGCTCTCAGCTTCGCGTCGTAGTCCTTGTATTCCATCGCGGGCTCGACGCTGCCGAATTGTTCCACATCGAGCCACTGACCAGCGAAGTTCTCCACAAAACGGCGGCTCTTCGGATCGGCCAACATTCGCGTAACCTGAGCACTCAGCGTCGCGGGATCTCTCAACGTGCCCTTGTCCGCAAGTGCAAACAACTCGTCATCGGGCAGCGAACTCCACAGAAAGTAAGAGAGGCGGCTTGCGAGTTCGTAGTCGTTCAGGGGACGCACAGCCGATGCGTCGCTGGCCTGCGGTTCCTGCAAGAAAACGAAGCCGGGCGAGACCAGCATCGTCTGCAAGCCCAAACGCAGAGCGGCATGGAAGTCGAGCTTCTCGTCGCGCATGGCCTTGGCGGCGATGTTGACGAGGCGGTCTATCTCCTCCGCTTGAACTGTCCGTCGATACGCACGCGGCAGCAGCTTCGAGAAGGCCGCACGCAGGCCGACTTCGTCCTGCGGTGTCTTCGCATCGAGTCCGAGGACGACATGACTTGCCGGCGGCCATTCTTTTGACACAGGACCTTCCACTTCGATCGTGTCAAGAAGCAGCTTGGGCAGTGTGTCGATATTGTATTTCTCGTTGTGGATCCAGCGCGTGCCAGTGAACGCCTTCGCCTCCGCCAAGGCGTTGTCGAGATCTGCTCGGGCCTTCTTGAGCCCGTCGTCATCCTTCTTCGCGACGGCTTGCCCAATTTTTGCACCGCCCACCATGATGCGCATATTGAGAGCTTCCCAGCCGGGATGATTGATGCGCGCATCCCAAATGCCGTTCCAAGTGATCGAGATGCCTCTGGTCATGTCGGGTTCGCCCGCGCGAAGGAACACGGTCATCTCCGTGACAGCCGGGTTGTCCAGCGTCCCATTGGGTTTGAACTCGAACGTTTGTTCAAGCGGCGTTCCTCCGCCGTAGAGGAGCCTCACTCGAATCGGCTCGCCACGGTCACCGGGGTCGCTTCCCCCTTTGAATCGAATGCGGTAATAGCCATCCGCTTTGACCAAACTGGTCAGCGAAGGACGAACACCAGCCGGGACGTCAATAAACTCCCAGTTTCTATGGCCATACATATTCACGGAACGGATAATCATTCCTTTATCGGTCTTGAAGTAAGTCGGCGGACCGGTCTCGATCATGTGATCCAGGTTTTCATTGACCTTTTGACGCACAGCTTCGCCAGAAAGGTGCTTGTTCGCTTCCCAGGTGTATTTTACAGACGTAGGAGGAGTGGATTGAACGGCTTCGCGAGCGATCTCCGCCGTCCATTCGAGATAGCTGGCCATTTGCGTCTGATCGAAGAACAACGCACTGCTGAGCCGATCGAAGCCTTCCGCTTTGCCATCAGCGGGCAGTTCCCGTTTGAGTTTCTCGATAAAGTGTGAATCGAGCCGGAAGAGATCACCGACGGTATTGGCATACTCCTGCCGATTGAGTCGCCGCATCAGGATGCGTCCGCCGCTCATACGCGCCAGCTTCTCGGCCTCTTTCAGCTTCGCTCCGACCCACTCGACCACCGCAAACGCCGCCTTGGGATCAGGTCGTGGTTCATCCTCCGGCGGCATCTCGCCACTGTTGATCTGGTTGATGACCTCATGCCAGTTATCCGCCGTTGTGCCGCGCAGGAAATCTGTGCCGAGCTCATCGAGACGCAAACCGGCCTTGGCCTGCTTGGCGTCATGGCACGAATAGCAATGCCGCTTGAGGAACGGCAGCACATCGCGCTCGTACTCAGGTGCTGCCGCGAACGAGTTTGTCGTTGGCAAGCCGAGGGCGATCGCCAATACACAGCAGACTGCCCAGCGTACAAAGTCTTTTATCGATTGGTTCAAGTTGATGTTCATCGAAGTGTTCCTGGACTGCTTGTTCCGTGGGATAGGCTTCCAGCCTGTCATTTTTTCTGACTCAAGACCGACCTGCTGTGATTGTCGACGATCTCTCCGCAACCAAGACAGGCAGGATGCCTATCCCACATCCGATCGGCGGCGTTCACGAGGCTCATCGAGAGATCGAGCGTCTTGAGCCGACCTTTGAGAGGCACCGGATGTTTGAACCCAGCCTCATACGTGACGAACGACTGTCGAGCGGCCCATGCGATCGTGCTCATTTTTTCGGCCCTCCCACCATGTGGAATCTGACCTTCGGCTTGGCGGCCTTGAGCGATTCCAGATCGGCGTCGGACCAATCACAGGAGTTCCAGATTTCTACGACTGCGAGATTCGGCAACGCCTTCAGTGCCACCAATGCTCCGTCGTCAAGATTCACAGCGCTGAAGCTCACGATTTTGACTGAGCCTATCTCCGCTAGTTTGCTCGCGGCCGCCCGATCGAGACTCGCGTGTTGAATACCGAGCCGTTCCAGGTTCGCCAGCGCTACTAGCGGTTCGAGATCGGCGGCAGTCGCCGGATTCTTCGGCTTGCCGTGACTCTTCACGCTGGTGAACGCAAGCGTCAGGGACTTGAGCGTTTCTATCTTCGCCACAGCCTCGGTCAGATCGCGCATGGAACCTCCGGCGGGCGGGCCCTGTGCTCCCGCGTGCAGCGATTCGAGCGAGCGTAATCTGGCGAAAGCCTGAGCCCCGGCCTTGGTGAGCGGACTCTCAGGGACCGTGGCCCAGTGAGCGAAGGAAAGCGTCTTCAGTTTTGGCGCGTCAGCCGCCGCGGCGACGATTTTATCATCGGCAAAGACGCCGAGTCCCGCGTGCTCCAGTCCCGCCATCCCTTTCAGGAGAATGACCGCGCCTTCGACAGGCAGCATGACGTGGTCCAGGTTCAGGCGAGTCACCTGATCCAGTTCGGCGAGCGCGTGGTAACCCTCGAGTGATCCGGGCGGGAACATTTCCGAGAACTGACCAGGGCCGGTGCCACCAAAGCTCAGCTCGCGCAGCTTCGACAGCCCTTTCAAAGCGGCAAATCCTTTCCCGGTGAAACGGGTCGTCCCGGAAATGTGGATGGCTTCGATCTCCGAATGCGAGGCCAGCGCAGCGATCTCATCGTCCGTCGGAGCGAGGTCAATGCCGCTGGTGTCCGCCGTCCCTTTCCAGGACGCGGTCACTTTGCCGCCCACAGGTTCGATGGTGAATTTCGACTCGGCCCCCACAGCCGGTATTGCGGCAGACAGGAACAGGATCAGCACGATGCCTAACACCCGGCGAGCCCAGAACACGATGTTTTTCATTGCAGACTTCGAGATGGTGTTCATCGATTTGCTCCCGAATCGCTTGCTTTGCATCTCGAGGGATCGACTGGATGGACCACACAAGCAGTTAACAGCAAAATTCCAACGAGGCGTATCATGATGCTTCCTAAAAATGCGGGTTGAATCTGTGCCGATCTTGGCTTTCCAAGTGGATGCAGCATAAGTCAGTTCCCCCTGACCACGCGGAAACCGATGTAGCACGCCGAGTCCGCCGCGAGAAAGAAGGATCGGGTGCAGGCCATGAAGTTTTGCGGAGAAGAATAGAACGAGCCACCGCGAATGACCCGGACATCGACGCCTTCCGTCGTCGGTTTGAGCACAAGGGGGTCTGCCACAACACGGTCCTTGCCGGCCGCCTGCGCAAGATCCTTGTAGGCCGTGAACGAGTAGGCATCCTGGCACCATTCGAAAACATTACCATGGGCGTCGTGCAGTCCCCATGGGTTGGCCGGGTAACTGCCAACAGGCGCGGTGTAAACGAAACCGTCGCTGGGTTCTTTTTCAACGTCGATCACCCATTTTTCGAGGACCATTTTCGGATAGGCTTTCTCCAACTCGGACGTGCCGATGTTGGCAAAGCGGTATGCCTGATACGGATCGGGGCCAAACCAATAGGCCTGTCCCCAGGTTCCCGCACGACAGACGTATTCCCACTCGGCTTCGGTCGGCAGTCGGTAGGTTTTTCCCTCTTTCTTGCTGAGCCACTGGCAGAAAGCGACTGCGTCATGCCATGACACGCCGACGACAGGGTGCTCGTCGGTTTGTGCGAACCCAGGATTTTTCCATGTGTATTTCGTGGAAGAAACGATGTCGAGTTCCTCCAGCGTCTTCACCGCGCCAATGGCGCGCGGCGGTGTGAACCCGAGCATCGGCGCACCGGGCGCATTCGGTTGGCCTGCCATCTCCGCGTCGGTGATGTGCCGCGTTTCTTCGACGAATTTCCGGAACTGGCCGCGGGTGACCTCGGTCGCGCCGACATGGAACGGCCGGGTGATTTTCGCTGTGTGCAGCCCGGAGCCGTATTCGCCCTGGTTTTCGAAGTAACCTGCTACCTTAGACAGAACGTAGGTGAACTGCTCGGCGTGCGCGCGGATTTCGTCATCCGCGATGCCTCGCTTGAGCGTTCCCGGCTGGATGGGAACGAGTTTCATTCCCAGAGTATTGGTCTCTTCGGCGAGCACGGATGTCGCTATTGCCAGCGTGGCGAAGAGCACCGCGAGTGATGTTGTAGCGGCACGGCGCAAGCCGTCCGGTGTCTCGTTACGGCGCAAGCCGTTTGGCGTTGCGTTACGGCGCAAGCCGTCCGGTGTTGCGGCACGAGCGGTGGTGGAACCGGGCGGCTTGCGCCGCTCCGCTATTTCGTATAATGTGCTCATTGGTTGTCAGGCCTTGATGAGTTGTTTGATCGGTCCGGGGGAATCCTGAAAGTCTTTCGGAACCTGCACCTGCATTCGGTCCAGCATCGTGTGCCACAGCGACGACAGCGGCGTGTTCGGCGGCAACTTCAGGTGGCCTTGATGTTCGATGCCAAGGGCCGATCCACCGAAGATCGCCGTTGGCAGCAGATCGCGACTGTGGCCCATGCCCATGCCGCTGGAAAACGCCAGCATCGTGTGATCGAGCAGGGACGACCCATCCGGCTCTTTCATCTCGGAGAGACCTTTCAGGACGCGGGCGAAATGCTCCATGTAAACGCGGTCGATCCGGGCGAGGTCTCGCAGCTTCACCGGATCTTCCCCATGATGCGTCATCGAGTGGAAGCCGCCTGCAAGATTCTGCATCTTCGTTGTCACCAAGGCCCCGCCAGCGGATTCGACACGCACCATAAACGTGATCAGCCGAGTCGAATCGGTCTGAAACGCCAGCGTCGTCAGGTCGTACATGAGATGGAAATAGCGCCGTGCGTCCTCGATGGGATTGAATTTCTGTTGAAAGTCGCCCATCCCGGCAGTCGTCGGCTGCGGCTTTGGCGTCGTTGCCCATGCGATGTCGCGTTGCAATTCGCTTTCGACACCGCGAATCGAAGTCATGAACTCGTCGAGCTTCGACTTGTCGGTCGCGCTGATTTTCTTTTCCAAATCCTTCGCCTTGCCAACCAGGCCATCGAGAATGCTGGCTCGCTGGCGGAAACGGTGCTCATTCAACCGCTGTTCATCTACAGACACCGACGCGAAGAGTCGATCGAAAATCGCTTTGGGGTCATTCTCTGCTGGCAGAGGAATCCCCTGCTCGGACCATGACAACGTGCTGACATTGCCTGGATACCCTGTCCCTTTCGTTTCAGAGAACTGGAGCGAGGGGAACCGCGTGTGATGCCCGATCTGGGCGGCGGCGATCTGGTCGGCAGAGATCGTCATCTTCGTCGCACCAGCCGATGTGCCGGTGAGAAACGGATAGTCGCCGCCGTGTCCGCCGCCGTGTTCGAGATAGGTTCCCGAGAGCACCGTCATCTGATCGCGAAACGGCGCAAACGGTTCCAATGTCGGAGTCAGTGTGAAGTTCCTCCCTTCGTCCTGCGGCGTAAACACTCGCATATTCATCCCTGTGCCGAAGTAGAAGATCGCGGACCTGGCCGGGATGGCCATGCTGGTTGCCGCCGACAGCGACTTCGGCAGCATGGCTTCGAGAAACGGCAAGCTGAGCGAAACGCCCAGACCACGCAGTACAGTACGGCGAGAAAGAGGTTGGCGAAGGTTCATGGAATTTCCTCACTTGGTTCGGAAGGGGTGAGACGTGACAATGCCCGCAACCAGCGTGCGGATCGTAAACTGATTCTGCTTCATTTGTTCGACAATGGATTCGACTGCGGGGCGGTCGGAGGCCTCCAGCGTGCGTCCCAGGGCATAAGTCATCATCTTCTCGGTCAGGCCGCGCAGGTAACGCTCCTTCTGTTCCACTAGCGACTCTTTGAACTCGGCGAAATTCGCGAACTCGCGGCCGCTGGGCAGGACCCCGGAGACGTCAATGGGCGGAGCCTTCGCTCCCCAATTCGTGTCCTCGCCATCCTGTTTGTCCCGCCACTCACCAATCACGTTGAAGTTCTCCATCGCCAGGCCGTAGGGGTCGATTCGACGGTGGCAGTTGGCACAGGACTCGATCTTCTGATGCTGGACGAGCCGCTCGCGGACGGTCAGGTTCTTGCCTTCAATGTTCGGTTCCACTTCGCCGACGTTGGGCGGTGGCGGAGGGGGCGGGTCGTTGAAGAGGACATCGAGAATGTACTTGCCGCGTTCGACAGGCTTGGTGCGCACACCGTCGCTCCCCCAACGATGAACTCCGGCCATCCCCAGCAGTCCGCCTCGGTGCGAACCTTCCGGCAACGCGACTCTTTGGAACTCGGCTCCTTGCACGTCGGGAATGGCATATATCGCGGCGAGCCGTTCGTTGACCATCGTCCAATCGGAGTCGATGATGTCCAGTACATTGCCATCGGTCGTCAGCAACTCACGAAACATGGCCAGCGGCTGTCGCTGCAGGTCGTTGTCCAAGCCCTTGAACTTGGGGGAATACACTTTGCGGTAGAGCCGTTCATCGGGCGCGAACCGGGCGAACTCCTCGGTCTTGAACCACTGCGCCGCGAAGTTGTGCGCGAACGCGTCGGCTTTCGGGTCAAGCAGCATGCGATCTACTTCCCTGCGAACAACAGTCGGTTCCGCAATTTCGCCAGACGCTGCAAGCGAGAAAAGTTTCTCGTCAGGCATCGATGACCACAGGAAATACGACAACCGCGACGCGAGTTGGTAATGACTGATTTCGTACTTGCGATCGTTAGCGGAACGGCGCAAGCCGTCCGGTTCCTCGGCACTATCGATACCCGAGCGCTCGCGCCCTGCCGCTACGTCCGTTGGCGGTTCGACGATCAAGAGAAACTCCGGCGAGCAAAGCATCGAGATCAGGCCGATGCGCAGGGCTTCAGCATAAGGCAGCCCCCTATCGATTTCGCCTTGGACCATGTTGAGGATGAAATCGACTTCTCCCTGTTCGATCGGTCGACGATAAGCGAGAGGCAGCAACCGACAGAACACTTCACGAGCTTGCGCGAGCGCCACAGCTCGGTCGGAGCCATCGGCGATCCCGTTCGGAAAGAGCTGTGCCATCGCGCGCGACGGCCAGTTCGGATAAATCGGCCCTTCGATCTCGACAGACTCGACGTAAAGCGTGCGGTGCTTGTCCCGGTTGAGCACATTGGGCGAGACCCCAAAACGATTCGGGGCCTCGGCTCGTTCGCGAGCCATCAGTCGAAGAAGCGTCTTCGGGTCGTTACCGCCCGCCTCTAGCAATCGCAGAAAGACATGATGCTTTTGCGTGACCTCTCCGCCATAACCGACCACATTGAGAAACCGCAACATCGGCATTTCACGGTTCATCTTCGGGTCGAGCACCACAGAAACTTCGTGGACTTCAGGCTTCTCGACCGTGCCCCCCACGGTCGTGGTCAGCAGGTTCCCTGCGAACTTTTCGACGATCTGAATCTCCACCGGCGCGCCGTCCTCGCCTGGGATTCCCGCCAACTTGAAGCGAAAGCGGTAGGTTCCCTTGACGGGAATTCGCAGCTTTGATCCAGGGTAGAGCCCCAAATGCGGAGCGAAATAAATGTCTGGGCTGTGGTAGCGGAAGACCCCGTTCTCACCCGCTCGAACCTTGTAATCTCCTTTGGGAACGGACGCTTCGGGCTCGATGGTGTAGGTGCGGGTCTCGAACTCTGGCGGCGCGGTTTGAATCGCCTCGTCGGCAATCAATCGAGCCATCCGGAAGTACGCATCCATCAGCGACGGGTCGAGCAGCAGTGCCTTGCCGACCTTGTCGAACCCTCCGACCTTGCCGTCCGACGGGAGATCCTTCAAAGGCCCGTCCCCTTCGAGGAACGTCACCCCCAGCAGATCGCGAATCGTGTTCGTGTATTCGGCACGGTTGAGCCTTCGCATGACGACCCGCCCGCCGGTCGAGTTGGCCTGCGACTGGGCCTCAGCGACCTTCGCGGCCACCCAACGCGTGATCCAAGCGGACTCGGCAGCGGTCGGTTGCTGCTTCGCGTCCTCCGGCGGCATTTCGCCCAGATTGAGCCGGTCCATCACCTCGACCCACACGCTGGCGGCTCGGCCCTGAATGAAATCGCGGCTCAGTCCATCGAGTCTCAGATCACCCTTCTGCTGTTCGGGACCATGACAGGCCACGCAATAGTTCTTCAGGTAATCATCAATCTGCTCCGGCGATGCGATCTCAACAGGAGGTTCTTGTGACTGAGCGGAAACTGTTGAAACGGCAAAAAGTACAGCCATCACGATTTTGGCGAGCAGCGGAACAGAACTTACCAGCACACCGGAGGGCTCGCGCCCTTCCGCTAACATTGGTAGCGGTGCAGCGCGAGCTGCCCGGTGTTTTCTTCTCTGCCGCTCGCCATACCCCAAGCCGCAGGCGACGGTTTGTTTGGTGATGATCACTGTCGCCTCCGGCTTGCCGTTAAACGAAAACAAAACTCTTGCACTGGCGTAAATCATTGCTTCGCCATTTCGATGGCCTTCTTCAGTTCCTCGGCGGCTTCGCCCGTGGCGATGCGTGCGAGACTATGCGCGACACCGCTATGCCGCTTCACGATCTCGGCGGGAGGAATCGTGGTGATCTTCGCATCGGGGTGATCAGCTTGCACTCGTTTCAGATCGTCGGCGTTGACGACACTCATCGAAAGGTCCAGGGTCTTTAGGCGGCCTCTCATCGGCAACAGATGCTGGAATCCGCCCTCATAAGTGACGAACGCCTCTTGAAAGCCGACGTGCGTCACTTTCGGCATCTTCGCGATCGATGCCAGCGCCGCCTGCGAGACGTTGCCAAACTCTGCCACCGTGAACGATTCCAGATTCGGGTGGCCTTCGAATAATTTCACCGCTGCTTCACTCACCTGCGAGTGCACAACGGTGAACGATTTCAGCCCCTTGATCTTCGCGGCTTGCTCCACTCCCGCATCGTTGATGCCCAGCGTCAACTTGATCTCGACGAGCTTGGAGTCCGACAAGGCATCGAATCCCGCGCCGCTATACAGAGGCGACAACGGGTGATTTCTGAGGAAACCGTTATGATCGAAGCGGATGATGCGCAATTCCGGCATCCCCTTGAGAGCCCGCAGGCTCTCATCGCGCAGCCAGGGGCCGTTGCCATGGAGCGCCAGCACGCGACCGCTGGAGTCGTAAATGCAACCAAACGACAGCCCTTTGTTCTCGGTGCCTTGAACTCCCCAGGACTTTAGTCCGACAGTCTCGACACCCAATTCCTTGAGGCGATTGACGACTCCGCCCCTGGCCCAACCGGGAACCTCAGCCGCTTCCACCGAGTGCCCCTCGACAGCGACGATCTGCTCGACGATCCGCGCCTCGGCGGGATGTAACGGAATCTCCAACGCCCACGCCGCCTGCTGCACGCCCAGCAGCACGAAGAATGCGAACCAAAGATAACTGCTCATAACTCGCTCCAAGTCCTCGTGGGACAAACTTCCGCTTGTAGTTCGCCTTTATGCGGTTGTCGGCTTGGACTGCCTGCAGGCAGGACGACGAACGGCCGGATTGCAAATTCCATCGAACTATGCTACAGTGGCTAAGCCACTGTGTCAATCATAACGGAGAGTTTTACCAGCATGGATACGTCCCTCGTCCGCAGTCCGGTCTATCAACAGCTCAATCAACGGCTGCGTGCAGCACTGGCGACGGAGTATCGCTCGGGCGATCAGTTTCTGACCGAGCGTGAAGTCGCCGAGAAGTTTCAGGTCAGCCGCGCGACGGCCAATAAGTCGCTCGCCAGTCTGGTGTCCGAAGGCTTTCTGGAATTCCGCAAGGGACTCGGCACCTTCGTCCGGCGCGACGTGATCGACTACGACGTTCGCTCGCTCGTGAGCTTCACCGAAAAAGCCCGAGCCGCCGGAAAGAAGCCGAGTACGCAACTCATCACATTCGGCAAACTCACCGCCGCCGAAGTCGACACCGAGATCGCAGCCGCCTTGGAACGAACCGGCGATGCCAGCCTTTGGGAAATGGAACGCTTGCGGCTTGCCGACGGCGTGCCCGTGATCTGGGAGCATCGCTATGTGGTTCATGAACATTGCCCGAAGTTAACCAAATCCCAGGCCGAGGGTTCGTTATACCGGGCCTGGACCGAAACGCACGGCTTGGTGATCGCCGGTGCCAACGAAATCATTCGAGCCGTGCTGCCCACCAAAGACGAAGCGCGTCATTTGCAAACTTCGCCCAGCACGCCTGTGCTCGAAGTGTTGTCGGTGGGCTTCTTAGACAGCAACAGTCCACTGTGGTGGGAACGAACGCTCTATCGTAGCGACCAATACGAGTTCCACAGTCGACTCGGCCCGATCCAGTCGGCCACGCCGGCGCGAGGAAAACTGCGATGACGCTGGGCGAAAAGCGACTCTCGGCGGTTGTCGTCGGTACGGGTTTCATAGGTCCGGTGCATGTCGAAGGTTTGCGGCGCGCTGGCGTGCATGTGGCGGGTATCGTCGGTTCGTCCCCCGACAAATCGCAGGCCGCCGCTGAGCAGCTTGGTTTGCCGCGCGGTTATGCGACGCTCGACGACGTGCTCGCCGATCCGGCGGTCGACTCCGTGCATTTAGCAACACCGAATCGCTTGCATTTCGCGCAGGCGGTTGCAGTCCTGCGCGCCGGCAAGCACGTGCTGTGCGAAAAGCCGCTCGCGATGACATCCACCGAGACGGCCGAGTTGGTGCGGATCGCAGCCGAATCGGCCCGTGCGGCAGGCGTGGCGTACAACATTCGTTTCTATCCACTGTGTCACGAGGCTGCGGCCCGCGTGGCCGATGGCTCGCTCGGTAATGTTCTGCACGTCACCGGGTCGTACGTGCAAGACTGGCTACTGTACGATAAGGACTTCAACTGGCGCGTGTTGGCCGAAGACGGTGGCAACTTGCGAGCAGTGGCAGATATCGGCACACATTGGCTCGATCTGGTGCAGTTCATTGTCGGCCGTAAAGTCAGCGCCGTCTGTGCCGATTTGAGAACAGTACATGCTACGCGACAGCGTCCCCGCGGCGGTGTCGAAACATTCTCCGGCAAAGGGTCGGCTCCGCGCGAGACGGAGCCGATCGCCGTGACGACCGACGACTGCGGCTGCGTGATGCTCCGTTTCGATAGTGGCGCAAACGGGTGCCTATGGGTCTCACAGACTTCGGCCGGTCGGAAGAACTGCCTGCGGTTCGAAATCGCCGGTTCGCAGCAGTCCTTTGCCTGGAACAGTGAGGCGCCAAATGAACTCTGGATCGGCCATCGCGACCGACCGAACGAAATGCTGATTCGCGATCCTGCTTTGATGAGTGCCTCCGCGCGGGCCGTAGCGAACTACCCGGGCGGCCATAACGAAGGTTTCCCCGACACGTTCAAGCAACTGTTCCGGAGTTTCTACGGCTACGTTGCGGCCGGTGACTTCACCGCGCCGCCGCCATTTCCTACGTTCGCCGACGGTCATTGCGAAGTCCTGCTATGCGAGGCCGTCTTGCGCAGCGCCCGCGAAGGCCGGTGGGTGGAGGTAGGCACGTGAGCGAATGGTTTGCCGGAATCGATCTGGGGGGAACGTCAATCGGCGGCTTGGCAGCGACTCGCGACGGTCGCATGCTTGCCGAAGAGACCGTCCCCACGCAATCGCACGAAGGGCCGAAAGCGGTCCTGCAAAGAATCGGAGACTTGATCGAACGACTGTCGGGCCGTTGCGGCTCGACGCCGAAGTCGATCGGCGTCGGCGTACCGGGTCTCGTCGATCTCGCGAGCGGTGCGACGAAATTCTTGCCGAACTTGCCGACGCAGTGGCGCGATGTGCCGGTGCGCGAGGTCCTGAGTCGTCGTTTTTGCGTCCCGATCGGAGTGCTTAACGATTGTCGGACCGCGACGCTCGGTGAACTTGCTTTTGGCCATGGACGAACAGTTCGCACCTTTTCCATGTTCGCTGTGGGCACAGGTGTCGGCGGCGGTGTGGTGGTTGAAGGTCGCTTACGCCTCGGGCCGTTGGGTGCGGCTGGCGAATTAGGACATCAGACGATCATCCCCGGCGGATCGCTATGCGGCTGCGGCAATCGCGGCTGTCTGGAGGCCCTGGCCAGTGGTCCGGCGATCACCGCGGAAGGAGTGCGATTGCTGCTCTCCGGCCAGGCGCCCGGTCTTCGTGCACTGGTCGACGGCGACGTAAATCGAATTTCTCCGCAAACCATTGCCGACGCCGCGGCGGCCGGTGATGCGGGCTCGCGCTCCATCGTCGAGCGCACGGCCGAGTATCTGTCCGTCGCTGCGGCGAACGTCGTGACCGCGTTGCATCCCGAGATGATCGTCATCGCCGGCGGGGTCGCAGAAATGGGCGAACTCTTGCTGGAACCGGTTCGTCGCGGCATTCGTGAACGCGTCCGTATGTTCCCCGCCGACGATGTGCGCGTTGAGAAATCGCAACTTGGCGACGATGCCGGAGTTCGCGGAGCCGTCGCCTTGGCCGTCCAGGAGCTTGAGTCTCGGTAACGCATCCCACAGAACGCTAATCAACACTGTCATAACCACGAAACCTTTTTCAGAAAGCAGACACATGACATTCACCTATTTTGACGTCGCCAAGATGATCGATCACTCGCTGTTGAATCCGACACTGACCGTCGACGATTTAGAAGCCGGATGCCGCCTAGCGGTCGCTTACGATGCCGCGAGCGTCTGCATCATGCCTTACTATCTAAAGCGGTGTGCTGAATTGCTGGCCGGTTCGACGGTCAAGGCGAGCACGACGATCGGCTTTCCGCACGGCGGGCACACGACCGCAACCAAACTGTTTGAAACGCAACAAGCTCTTGCCGACGGCGGCCAAGAGCTCGATATGGTCGTCAACATCTCACAAGTGCTTAGCGGCAACTGGGATTATGTTCGTAATGACATTCGCGTCGTGACCGAGGCGACCCACGCAGCCGGGCAGAAAGTAAAGGTGATCTTCGAGAACAGCCATCTCAAGTACGAGCACAAGATTCTTCTCTGCGAAATTTGCGGCGAACTCGGTGTCGATTGGGTCAAGACCTCGACCGGCTACGGCAGCGGTGGCGCGACGATGGAAGACTTGGCCCTGATGCGGAAGCACTCGCCAGCACAAGTGCAAGTGAAGGCCGCCGGCGGCATCCGAGATCTCGATGCATTGCTGCAGGTCCGCGAGTTGGGCGTCAGCCGCTGCGGCGCGAGTCGCACGAAGGAAATGCTCGACGAGGCCCGGCGACGTTTGAACCTTTCGGCGATCGAAGTCGTGAGCACTGTTGCTGTCGCGGGATACTAACTCGGCTCTGCACCGATCGCATCGGACCATTTCGCAAAGGAGCATCGCATGACGTCACTGACTTTAAGTCGTCGCAAATTCCTGGCCGCTTCGTCGTCGCTGGTGGCCGCCTACGCTTGGCCATCCCCGGCCGCCGCAACCGAAAAGAAGATTCCGGTCGGCGTGCAACTTTGGACTCTGCGCAAAGAGCTGTCCGAAGATATTGCCGGAACGCTCAAGCAAGTGGCCGCAATCGGTTACCAGGGCGTCGAACTCTGGTTCCAGAAATGGCCCGCTGCTGTCGAGTTGAAAAAGATCGTGTCCGACTGCGGCCTCAAGATCGCGAGCGCCCACGTCAATCTCAAAGATATGGTCGACGATTTTCCTCGCCTTGCCGATTATCACCGAACGGTCGGTAATCGCACGCTCGTCATTCCGTTTATTCCCAACTATGCCGGACTAACGCAGGACGGTTGGAAGAAGACGATTGACGATATTCGCCACGTGGCCCGCACCGGACGGGAGGCCGGATTCGAAGTGCTTTACCACAATCATGCGTTCGAGTTCACGACCCGCGTCGGCGACGTCGAGGTGTTCGATCAGATCTTCGGCACGATCGACGCGCAATGGTTGGGCGCCGAGATCGACGTCTTTTTCGTGGCGGATGTGGGGCGCGACCCGGCGGCCTTACTGCGAAAATTCTCCGGCCGTCTGAAACGAGTCCATCTCAAGGAAAAGTCGAAGCCCGGCGAAAAGACGCAGAATACCGAATTGGGACGCGGCACGATCGACTGGAAACCGGTTCTCGCGGCTGCCGCTGAAGCGGGTACAGAGTGGTATCTCGTTGAGCAAAACTGCGAAGACCGCTCAGCGCTGGATAGCATCCGCATCAGCTACGAGTATTTGAGGAGTCTGGGAGTCGTTTAGCGGACCTGCCGGGCCAGTTCCCGTCATGTGGAACCGGCGATGACCAGCAGAAGCGAGCGGAACAGCGACATGACGGCAAAGCCGCGTAAGGTGTTGAAGCATTGGGGGATGTCTTCATTATTTCACCCCCAGCCGCCCGGTTGATAGCCGCCCCGTCGTACTCCGCCAGCCCAGCCAAAAAGAGCTCAATTTGTGTCTTGCTGCCCCGACTTGATGTAAGTGACGACTGAATCAAAAGTTGTGATTACCTGTCGAGACCGGCAGCGCAGCGTGAAAACGGTTTACTACCACGTTTTCTACCAAAATAGGGACGCTACAATGCTAAAAAAAGCCAATCGACCGTCGTATCTACTTCACAAAGCGACTGTGAGCGAGAGTCGTTACGAAGAGAGTTGCTTTCGGTGTACTCTTTTCCGTCTGCGAAATCGTCACGCCACACCGGTTCGCTCTCGCTGCTGGGGCGGCCGGCGTCGCTCGTACCGTGAAAAACGCCGGTTTTTTGCGGGGTGAACGCAGCTTCGAGACTCTCGCGTCGTTTTCGGTGCCCGGCCGTGGCTGCGATTAACGGGCCGCGATCGGCTAAATCTCGCCGAAACTATCGCACTCTCGCGGTTTGGCCGCTCTATAAGTTCATTCACCGGATGCTTCTGACTCTCCGAGACGAACGTCAACCGAGCGTGCTTGGGTTAACAGGTGGAGAATGCCAAACGGGGGCCATACGCGCCGATTTTCGGTTACAATCTCAACATCGAAAATCCGTTCTGCCCGTTTCAGGAACGTGCCCCATGTCGACTGTCCCCCAACCGTACATCACCCCCGAAGAATACCTCCATCGCGAGCGGAAGGCCGAATTTCGGTCGGAGTACTTTCGAGGCGAGACGTTCGCCATGGCCGGCGCCTCGGCCAATCACAATTTGATCGTGGGCAACTGCATCCAGACCCTCGGCCAACAGCTCAAGAAGAAACCTTGCCGCGTCTACCCGAGTGACTTGAAGCTTCGAGTCGAAGCGACGGGGTTGTACACCTACCCAGACGTGTCGATCGTTTGCGGTGATCCACAACTCGAATCCGATGCGGGCGATGTACTGCTCAACCCAGTCGTGCTCGTCGAAGTCCTTTCGGATTCCACCGAGGCCTACGACCGCGGCAAGAGGTTCGAACATTATCGAACGATCCCCAGCCTGATGCACTACGTTTTGATCGCCCAAGACCGACATTCAATCGATTGCTTCACACGCAGTCCCGAAGGAGATTGGCGTTTGACGAGTTGCCAGGGTTTAGATGGCAAGGTGGAACTGGCGTCAATTGAAAGCCAGCTCACCGCAACCGAAGTCTACGACAAAGTCATCTTTACCGAACAAGCAACGGACGAAAAATAAGTGGGGGCGACTTTCAGTCGCTGTTGGTGCCGCGAACGGCCAAATCTCGCTCATGCTATCGCTCGACCCCGGTTTCCCCATTTCCCTAACTGGACAGCGCCAGGTTTGGCTGCTCGGCAATCGCTAAGTCGTTGGCTCGTCGTCACTT
>REEF01000668.1 GCA_007695205.1 Planctomycetaceae bacterium | reverse complement strand
CTTGGATGCTGGCGGGGTTCGACGAACCGTATCGCTCATCGCCAGCGGCGCCGGACGTGTCCTTCGGAACGCAGACAGCTCCTGGAACCCTCCTGCCGCGTCAAGAACCGGGCATGCCCGACACGCCTGGGTGGCTCGCGGACGCCGGACGCGAGTCCTCGTTGGATCAGCGCCTCGCTGGGCACGCCCGCCATCGTCTCGCCGACGGCCGACGCGACGGTTCCGAACTGGACCCCTGGGAACCGCTGGAGGACGTCCTGTCGCTTTTGGCCGACCGATCGAGTGGTCGGCGCGGGGACGAAGCATCGGATCCCTACGATACCGTGTTTGCGTTGCTCGGCCGGTGAAACCAGCAGCATCGATGAAGGCGTCGTCGTCTTCTTTCGAGCAGCATCCATGCGTGGAACCGCATGAGCGTGACGGGGGCGGGACATCTGTCGGCACTCAGCCCGGGCTCGTCTTTCGCTCGGCCAGTTGCACCACATAGGCGGCGTGTTGCTCCGTGGCCAAGCCTTCGTCCAGAACTCGCAGTACGCCCGCCAAGTCCCCGCACAACAGAGCGGCCGTATCGAGCCAAAGCCCCGGGAAAAACGCACTGCGCACCACGCCGCGTTCGTCCGCTTCCAAGCGTTCGTATCGGCCCGCCCGGAGCACGAACCAATCGATGGCCTTATCCAGCACTCGCCACACGATATACTCCCGGATGCCGCTGCGGCGATAGACGTGCAGCTTCGTATTCATGTCGTAGCTGGCCGTGCTCGAGGCCACTTCTGCCACCAATTCCGGGGCCATTTCGATATAGTCATCCGAGCTGATCCGTACCGGGCCGCCGAATTCCGGAGCGACGTACAGCATCGCATCCGGTTGGGGCTCGTTGTCCAGATCCAGCCGAGCCGTGGCATTATCAGCCACCTCGACGCCTGGCGTCTTGGCCTCGTAATTCCCCAGCCAAGTGATGATCTTCGCATGCGGGTTCCCATGACGACGCGCGCGGACGGGGGATGGCATATAGACGACTCCTTCGATCAGTTCCGCTTTTTTTAGGCCAGGCATCGCCGCATACCGTCGCTCGAATTCCTCCCGCGTCAGCCGGTCTCCCGGTTCTAACACCGGCACGTCCGACCCGGCAGCCGGAGCGCGCGTGAGCCGTTCACCTGTAGAAATCGCCATGGACCTCACCTCCTCTGAAAACATCCGACCGGTTCCGAACCGCGTGCCATTAAGCCTAGCAAATGATGGATTCTCCGGCAAGCTGTCGCGGCAAGCCGCTGTTTGGGACGTAAACGCATCGCCAGCGGCCGACGTATGCCCCGTACCGTCAAAAAGGTTTGGAGAAAAACCGAAAAGCGTGTAGGACGCTGGTTGAACGGGGGTCGGGAGTCTCTTTGATGGACCCGAGCTATTAGGATGGACATGCTTGTCTGATACGTGCCACTCGACGGATCGCGCAATTCCATCGTTGCACAAAAAGTTAGGGCAGATTGCCAGTCCGTCGTACTAGGGATTTCTTGTGCGACTGCGGGGTTCAGTTTGTACTTTTCTTTTCAAGACCAACGTGCTTGCCCTTTTTTCTGACAGACGAACCAGCGTCGTTGACAGCGCGTGTTCGAGCGGCGATAATCGACGATGGAAACACCGTAGCAAGGGAGATCGCCATGCACGATGGTTCTACGAATCGTCTGTCGGAAGTATACCGCCGCTACGTTGCGCGGCTCCACGGCTTGGCAGAACGGTTGATCAGCGACCGGTTGAAACGACAGTATTCGGCCGAAGATGCCGCGCATTCTGCCCTGGCGTCCTTCTATCACGGGATCCACGACGGGCGGTTCCACGCCCAGGAGTCCGGGAACCTGTGGAATCTGCTGACGACGATCTTGCACCACAAAGTCCAGAAAAAAGGCAAGCACCTCCGCGAAGAACTGATCTTGGCGGATTCTCACGATCCACGGCCCTCCCACGAAGACGCGGTTGAGTTGGCTGACGCGATTGAAACGGCGCTGGCTGATCTCAAGCCGAGGCACGTGGAGATCTGTCGAATGCACTACCAAAAGGGCCTGGGAGTTGGAGAGACGGCTTCGGTGACCGGTTGCTCGCGCTGGACGGTTCGCCGTGTGTTGCAACGGTTCACCGAGCAGCTTAAAGAGCACATCGAACACGGTAATTGTCGCTAATCCTCGCACACGCTTTTTTGAAGACTCGAAAATAGCAACGACAGGCAGCATCATTTCTAATCGCCTTTCGCTGAAATAATGTTTTCATTTTTTTTGCCCCATTAGGCTGCTCTTGTGGCCTTTACTAGAAAACAGCAGTTCAACCCAGGAGTCTTCTACGATGTGCAATGATTCCCTTTGGAGCGTGCTGGACGGTATGATTGAGCGGTTTGAGGATGCCTGGCGGCAGCATGGCGGTGCCGTTCTCCAGGACTTCGTGCCAGAACGCGACTGCCGACATCGTCGACGCGTTCTGGTCGAATTGGTGAAAGTGGATCAGGAACTGCGTTGGGGCGCCGGCCAGCATCGCCTGTTGGAAGACTACCTGGATCAGTGGCCTGAGTTGCGAGATGACGACGCCGTGTTACGCGAGTTGTTAAGCGCCGAATGCCAAACTCGCGTTGCACTGGGTTCGCCACCTTCGCGGTGGGAATTGGAAGCACGATTTCCAGATTGGGCAGATGGCATAGATCTTCAGGCGATCGGCCAGCATGTGCAAGACGAAGGTAAGTCCACGCCGCCGCAATCTGCGATGGACACCTCCGCGCCGAGCCGACAGGAGACGTCTGCGGAATCGCCGACCACCGAACGATGGACGGCCGGCCAATCGTTCGGCCCACAATCCAGGTACACGATTTTGGGTGTGCTGGGCGAGGGAGGAATGGGCGTGGTGTACCGTGCGCGGGACGAGTTGCTGCGGCGTGAGGTGGCACTGAAGATCCCCCGCTGGAATCTGCCGCAAGCCGCCGAGCTGCGTGAGCGGTTCCATCGGGAATTCCAGGTAGCCGCCCAACTCCGACACCCGCACATCTGCCAGATTTTCGACGCGGGTCAGTGGCAGGGCAACGATTACGTCACGATGGAATGGATCGAGGGCGTGCCGTTATCGGAGTGGGCGAAGGGTAGGACCATCGATCTGCAACAGGCCGCAACGCTGGTCGCCAAAATCAGCGATGCTTTGGAAGCGGTCCATCAAGTCGGTATCATCCACCGCGACATCAAGCCTGGCAATGTGATGATCGGCTCCGATGGCCAGCCTCGGCTGATGGATTTCGGCCTAGCCAGACTGGTTTCCGGCCATGAAGTACATGATTCGCTACTAGACAACTCGGAATTCTCTGGCCCGGATCCGGAACAGGCTCCTGAGGCAATCGGGGAATCGGCCGAGGCGGACCAGCGGGGCGTGGACGAGATGTTGACGCGTCCCGGCGCGATTCTCGGAACCGTCGCGTATATGTCTCCCGAACAGAGCTTGGGCCAGCCAGCCGATATGCGCAGCGACATCTACAGTGCGGGGGTGCTGTTGTATCGGCTACTGACCGGCCGGTGCCCGTTCCAAGGTTCGGTCGACGAAGTGCTGCGAGCCATCCGCAAAGACGATCCGCCCCTGCCCAACCGTCTTCGGCCCGGTCTGCCCAACGCATTGCAAGCGATCTGTCTGCGGGCGATGGCCAAGCATCCGGACGACCGTTACCCATCGGCTCGGCACCTGGCCGAGGATTTGAAACGTTGTGCCGATCGATGTGGCCGTCGACCGCGACCGCTGGTAGCAGCGTGCCTGGGGGGCCTGCTGCCCGCACTGCTGCTGATGGCGAGCATTGTGATCATCATCTATCACCGCGATGGATCGCCGACCAGAATCGAAATACCCGAGGGTAGCCAGGTACGGTTCCGTGCTGACGGGGAATCCGTCGAAGTAAGGCCCCCGGATGCAGCGGCCGTCAGTGGCAGCTCCCCGGCAATTCAGACCGGTTGGCGTTCCAGCCGTTACGATCTGCGAGGCAGCGGATACTACCCGTTTCCCAGCACGCGACCCACAAAAAATACGCTCGCGACTTATCCCTGGCGGCCGGTGGGCAGAGGCGGCCCGACCACCTGCGTCCGCACTGCGGATCTAAACAACGACGGGGCTCTGGAACTGGTGGTGGTCGAAGGGAACACCCTTGTTGTTTACGATCGCTGGGGTAACGAAAGCTGGCGAGCAGATCCTGTGGCAGACAGTCAGGTACAGATTCCTGAGGGGCGAGTACCCCGCATTTCTGGTATCGAGCTGATCGAACTGGAACCGGGACAAGGGGTTGGAATCGCGGTTCTGGCCGGAAGCCGTACAATGCAAGGCTGGTGCCAGCGGGCGCCCATGATGGCCGTTGTGTATCATCACCAGGGACACCCGTATCGCTGTTTCCCCGTACTGGATGGCATACCGGGACGCCCTGACTTCTCGTTCGATTTCGATGGCGACGGTCGAATCGATCTCGTCTTCTCGACCGCCGCGTACCGGCATCCCCACGCGGTCTGCATCTACGATATTCGGACGGGCAAACCGCAATGGCGCCACGACATGGCGGACACCATCGACGTGGGTGGCATCGGCGACGTCAGCGGCAATGGGCAGCACGAGATCCTGCTGATCGGTGCGTGGGACTCGCACGTGGACCCACCCGTGGGCGATTACGACTCGGACCATTGCTACGCCGTGCTGTTCAATGCGCAAGGCCAGCGGCTGTGGAGACAGGTCTATTACCACTGTCTGAACGGGTTGCTGGCCGATTTGAACGGCGACGGCATCCCACAAATCGTGATCATCCACGAGACAGAGCAAGACGCCAGCGTCCACGTGCTGGACCCATCGACCGGCAAGCAAGTCGCGAGTCTGACGTGTCTGAACCCTGGAACGTATCGAAGTTGGGCTGTGGCCGATTTCCTGGGCGATGGATCGGGAGTGCAATTGGCCCTGGGCGATGGCCGGAACCTGATGCTGATCGGTGATCGGGCCGAGATCTTAAGCCGGATCGAAATGCCCGACGTCCGCGTTTTGGCCGCCAACGACATCAATGGCGACGGTCGCGTTGAACTTGTGGTGGCCCAAGAGACGCACCTGGTGGTGATGGACGCGGAGCTGATCGAATTGGCTCGGCAGCCACTGGACGGCCGTGTCCAGCGAGCCGTGATCAGCGACCTGGACAACGACGGGATCAACGAGATCCTGCTGATGGTCGGCGAAGGCGAACAAGCACGCTTGGAAATCCTGCACTTCCAACCAGATGATACGGCCGAAAAGCGGGCTCGTAGCCACCCTGGTAATGTGGTCGCCGTTTTCCTGGAACTGCAACGCCAGGGGCTTTCAGCGCAAGCTGCTGAGTTGGTGCTACCGAAAAATCGGGCCGTGGTCCAGGACATGACGCCAGCCGTGTTGGACCGCTCGATGAACGTTTCTCTGCAAACCCATGCATCGACCTACATCGATGACTCCAAGGTGGAATTGATAGACGATCCCACCACGAGATTCCACCTGAGATTCGCAGAATCCCAATGGTGGATCACCGACATCGTGCTGGACGACGCAGCGACCCACGAAGATTAACCCAGGCTGCGCCGTCTTTTTACCAGGCTACCCAAACCACTAACCCTGCCAGAAAACAGCCCAATCGAGGTATATGTGAGCTAGGAATTCAAATTCACAAGAAACTCTTCAGATTTTTTGCTCCATTCTTGGGCTCTTAAAGCCTTTGCTGTTAGACAAAACGAGCCGTTCTTAGAGAGCTGGTGTCTTGCAGAAAGGAATGAAGCCATGTCGCAAAGACCTGGGAGTTTCGGGTGGTTGGGGGAGAGCAAAGGGCGGCGCGTGATGCGGAGAAGGTCACCGGGGCCGCGTCGGCGCAGGTTGCGGTTCGAAGTGCTTGAAGATCGGCGCGTGCTGTCGACCGTGTTCGTGGTGAATTCCTTGGAGGACAACACGCTGGAGGACGGGGTGATCACGCTGCGCGAGGCGATTGCGGCGGCCAATTGCGGGTGCCAGGTCGGGGATGCTCCGCCGGGCGGCGAGTTCAACGAGATCCGCTTCGATCCTTCGTTGGCGGGCGGAACGATCCGTCTGGCCCGAGCCAGCTCGCCATTCATGGTGGCTGCCAACATCACGATCGTCGGCTTGGGCAAAGATCAATTGACGATCGACGGGGACGTGAACGAGGACGGCACGGGCAATTCACGGCTGTTCGACGTCAACGCCGGCGTGACGCTCACCGTGTCCGATATCACCCTGACCAACGGATACGCCAGCGAGGGGACCTCCGGCGGCGCGATCTACACCCACGGCACCTTGGTGCTGAACGATTGCGTGTTGTCGAACCACTACGCCAGCAACGATGGGGGAGCGATCTACGCTTCGGCCGACAGCCCCTCGGTGACCTTGACCAATTCCGAAGTCAGGGACAGCACCGCGCTGGGAATCGGCGGAGGCATTACCAGCCTGGGCGGATCGCTGGTGAGCGATGGGGCCATCATCCGCGGCAATAGTGCCCACTCGGGAGGCGGGATTTACAGTAGCGGGTCTCTTCAAATCACTAACAGCAGCGTGATCGAGCAGAATTCGGCGGTTCACCAGGGCGGGGGATTTTGGGCGGGAGGGGAGTTAACCATCAGCGATAGCAGCGTGGCCGACAATACTGCCACATGGGGAGGTGGCGGGTATGCACGCAATTGGGCGTTGGCGGTGCTTACGAACGCGACCTTTCAACGGAACACCGCCAGCACCGATGGCGGGGCTTGGTTTTCAGAAAACCAGCGCCCCGTACAGATGACCGGCTGCACGTTTGCCGAGAATCATGCCGAGCGCCACGGCGGAGCGGCTTCCGGACTCAATTCGGCAGAGATCCTGGGAACACGATTCGAAGAGAACACGGCCGGCAGTTACGGCGGCGCCATCTCGTCCGGTGGCATCCTGATCATCTCGGAGAGTACGTTTGACAAGAATGCGGCGAACACGGGAGGCGCTTTGCACACACGGGGAACCGTCACGGTGGACTCCAGTGTGTTCACGGAGAATTCGGCCGTTTTTGGCGGCGCGATCAATCACTGGAACCGCCCGCTGGTGATCGGCCAGTCGTTCTTCGAGGGCAACTTTGCCGGTAACAGCGGCGGCGCGATACGAAACCAGGGTCCAGGCACCTTTCTCAACAGTACATTCCGCTTGAACCAGGCGAGTCATAACGGCGGCGCATTTTTCACATTTGGCGACAACTTCACCTCGGTCATCGAGGGATGCTTAATCGAACAGAACCAAGCAGCGAACAACGGCGGGGCCATCTGGACTAATCAGCGGCGCGTGGAGATTTCCGCGACCACAATTCAAGACAACTCGACACACAGTATCGGCGGTGGCATTTACGTGGATGGCGGTCTGCTGGCCCTGACCGACAGTCTGGTTTCACAGAATATCGCCGAGAACGGCCAGGCCGGCGGCATCTGGGTGCAGCGATGGGCCGAATTGGCGCTGGCCAACACGACGGTATCGGGAAATCAATCGCACCAGGCGGGCGGTGGCATCTACTTCAATAGCAACACCAACATGGCTAGTTTGGTCAACGCCACCGTCACGGGTAACCGAGCTGACTCCAACGGAACCTCGGGCCAGCCCGGTGGCGGCATCTACAACGTCGCCGGCAATGTCCTGCTGCAGAACACAATCGTGGTCGGAAACGTCCGGGGGACCGGCGAAACCGCGTCCGACATTCAGGGGCAAGTCGATCCGGCTTCGACGCACAATCTGGTCGGGGATGCAACGAGCGCCGGTGGACTGGTCGACGGCGTGGCTAACAACCTGGTCGGAGTCGATCCACTGCTCGGTCCGCTGGACGACAATGGCGGGCGAAGCGCGACGCACGCTCTTCTGGCCGGCAGTCCAGCCATCGATGCCGGCAAGAATGCTTTGGCCTTGGCGCCCGACGGCGAACCGTTGTGGTACGACCAACGCGGTGATGACTTCGACCGTCTGGTCGGTTTGCATGTGGACCTGGGAGCGTACGAGTATCAACAACCCGGCGGCGAACTGCACGGCCGCAAGTGGTTTGATCTGAACCATGACGGTCAGCCCGACGAGGCCTGGGGTTCGTCGATTGTGACCAACGGCAGTTTCGAGGAAGGGACTGCCATCCCCAGCTGGGGTTGGGTGCAAGTATATGCTGGTTGGAACAGGATTTCGGGTTGGCAGGTACTGCGGGCCGTGGACCGGGTCAGCACGGCTTTCGCGCCTGCCGAGGGATCGTATAGCGTCAATCTGAACCGCGCTGACGCCGGGGCCATCGCCCAGACGTTGATCACGGAGCCCGGGCGGCGATACCGTGTGCAGTTTGCGATGGCTGGTGCACCATGGGATCCCGCGTTAAAGACCCTGCGCATTTCCGCCGCTGGGACAAGCGCCGAGTTCACGTTCGATGCCACGGGGCGCACGGCCCAGGACATGGGTTGGGAGACGAAGACCTGGGAGTTCGTCGCCCAGGACGCCGTGACCGTGCTTCGTTTCGAGAGCCTCACTCCGGGCCACGCGGGGCCCGCCCTGGACAACGTGGTCGTGCAGCCGTTCGGCCGCGACGACGTGCGAATCTACCTGGACATCAACGGCAACGGCGAATTTGACCCGAGCGAGCCGCTGACGTTCCTGCGGCCCGATGATCCGAACACGGCCGGCATCGACGAGACTGGCACCTACCGGTTCACCGGACTGCCCGACGGCGCGTATTCGGTGCGCGAGGTGCTGGCCGACGGATTCCAGCAGCTTATGCCCGCCGCGCCGGGTTCGCACGACGTGGTCATCGCCGGCGGCCAGTCGATCCACGACCTGGATTTCGGCAACCGTTGGGCGGGAGAGATCAGCGGCACCAAGTTCGTGGATCTGAACAACAACGGCATCCGCGACCGCAACCCCCTGCCGGCCAGTTCGCCGGCGGTGATGATGGTGATTGACGTGTCCGAAAGCACCAGCCGGCAAGCCGGATTCAGCGTGCCGGACTTGAACAGAGACGGCCGGGTCAACCGGGTTCTGGATGCCCAGTTGTTTGCCATGCTCGCCTTGCACCAGGAACTGGTCGACCTGGGCTGGGGCGACACGGCGGAAGTTGGCGTCGTTGTCTTCGGCTCGGAAGCCGTGGCCTTGGACATGAATCCGGCGAGCGGCGACGTGCAGCTTTTCGCGGCTCCCACGGCCGACGCGGACGGCAACGGAATCAGTGACGTGAACCAGGTGCTGCGTTCGATCCGTACGGGACACACCGGTACAACGCCGGGCAAGAGCGACTTTCAGGCGGCGTTGGACGTGGCGATCCAGTCGCTGGCGACGCTGCCGCCGGAGCAGCCGAAGAGTTTGTTCTTCGTTTCGGATGGCTTGTCGAACAATCCCTGGTCGTTCGCGGACGAAGTGCAGCAGCTCGATGCGATGGGCGTCCATCGCGTGGCCTGGGGATTCGGCGATATCTGCGACGTGGCCGATCTGCGCCGCATCGATCCCTTCGCCGAACAATTGACTAGCACGACGCAGATCGTCCAGCGGGTGACGGGCCGTAGCCGTAGCGGGGCGGGCGACGGAGCCTGGCTGGAACCGCCGCTGGCCGATGTGACCATCTATCTGGACGAAAACAATACCGGCCAGCTCGATTGGCAAGACGCCAACGGCAACGGCGTGTGGGACCCGGGCGAAGGCGACCGTTGGACGGTGACTGACGAGGACGGTTGGTACGCCTTCGACAACCTGCCGATCGGCACCTACACCGTGCGCGAGATCGTTCCCACAGGGTACGTGCAGACGGCGCCGCTCGATCCGGACGAACATCGCATCGACCTGCGCAGCGGACCGATCGCCGCCGGATACGATTTCGGCAATCGGCCCACGCCGGGCGCGATCACCGGGATGAAAGGAGTGGACGTGGAGTTCAACGGCCAGTTTTCGCCCGGAGACCCGGGCCAGGCCAGCGTGACCATCTACCTGGATCTGAACAACAACGGACAATTGGACCCGGGCGAACCGACGGCAGTGACCGATGCGGACGGACAGTTTGTCTTTGCGGACCTGACTCCCGGGCAGTACGTCGTCCGCGAGCTGACGCCGGACGGATTCGAGCAGATCGTGCCCGCCGATGGCGAGGGGATCGTCGTGGAAGTCGAGCCGGGACAGACGGTTTCGGACCTGCTGTTTGTCAACCAGGATCTACGCGGCTGTCTCCTGGGACTCAAGTGGCTGGATCTGAACGGCGACGGGATTCGCGATCCCGACGAGCCGGGCATGGCCGGCGTGCGGATCTACTTGGATCTAAACAACAACGGCCGGTGGGATGCCGGCGAACCGTACACGTGGACGCGGGAGAACGACCCGGACACGCCCGAGGACGAGACGGGTCAGTGGCGGATCGAAGGCGTGTTGCCGGGCACGTACACGGTCCGCGAGATGTCGCCGGCCGGATTCGATCCCGGCTACCCCGGCCCCGATGGCCACACGGTGGAAGTCCTGTCCCGGGGAGTCGTCGAAGGGCTGCTGTTCGGCAACATCCCGCAACTTCCGTCGATCTCGGGCGTGAAGTTCGACGACTGCAACGAAAACGGACAACGCGACCGCAACCGGCTGCGCGGCGAGCAGCCGCTGCTGGTGATGGTCGTCGACCTCTCGGACAGCATGCAGAATCTGTTCGCGGGTGAGCCGCCGGGCGATGTCAACGAGGACGGTTTCGCCGACACGGTGCTGGACGGCCAGTTGGCCGCCCTGATCGAAGTGAACCAGGCGTTGATCGACCAAGGGTTGGGCGAGACGATGGAAGTGGCGATCGTCGGGTTTGGCGGGACCGCCTGGGCCGTCGACATGGACCCGACAACGCCGGGCGTCCAGCTCACCACAACGCCCGCAGCCGACCTGGATGAGGACGGCGTGCCGGACGTCGAGCAGATCCTGAGATCCCTGCTGCAGGAGGACCGCACCAATTACGGCGAGGCATTGCAGACCGTGATCGACACGATCGCAGCGGTCGATCCCCCGGCGGGTTCCGCCAACGTGCTGTTCCTCTCGGACGGCGAGCCCAACGAGCTGAATTACGCGGGACAGGTTGCCGACCTGCGCGACATGCAGGTGAATCTGAGCGCGTTCGGCGCGGGCAGCGACGCGACGCTGTATACCCTGCGGATGATCGATCCCGAGGCCGATCTGTTCACCAGCCCGGTCGATCTGGTGACCCAGTTCTTCGAGAATGTGACGTTCTCCGGAGGCCAGTGGAACCCGCCCCCAGACGGCAGGGTGACCGGCGAGTGGCTGGAACCGGGCCTTCCGGGGGTGATCGTCTACCTGGACGAAAACAACAACGGCCAACTCGACTGGGTGGACACCAACGGCAACGGGGTGTGGGACCCGGGTGAAGGCGAGCGTTGGACGGTGACCGACGCGGATGGGCGGTATTCGTTCGACGATCTGGAGCCCGGGACCTACATCGTCCGCGAAATCGTTCCGGACGGCTGGCGTTGGGTGCCGCCGAGGACCGCGCTGGACGACGACGCTTCACTGGTGGCGCACCTTCCGTTCGATGGCAGTCCGGTCGATGTGATCACCGGGATGGAGGCGGACAACACGGGAGCCACCTTGGATCAGGACCGGTTTGGAGTGAATGACAATGCGTACTTTTTTGACGGGCTTCACTGGATGACGTTGGACCATCCCGATTTGCCGCTCGGCGGTGCCCCCCGGACCCTGGCGTTCTGGGGCCAGTCGGCCGACGGCCAATTGAACGGGGATGCCGAACACCTCGTCAACTGGGGCGTCTCGGCCAGGAATCGGGCTTTTGGATGGATGATGGGTTGGCAGGTGCCGCACTGGCGCGTTTACCTTCAAGGCCCCGCAGGATTTGACGTTCGTACGTATGTCGAGGCTGACCAAGAGTGGCACCACTTTGCGATCACGTTCAGTGGGAATACTTTGACCGTGTATATCGATGGCCGACGAGTCAGGACCGCAAGCCGCAGTCCTGACACGGCATCGGGGCCGTTGTTGATCGGCATAGCTCCAAGCCGGGATTTGGGCAGCACGTTCGACGGCGCACTGGACGACATCCGCATTTACGACCGTGCCCTGCGCGAGGACGAGGTTTCGGCCCTGCATGCTTGGGAAAGATCCCGCACCATCGTCGACCGTGGTTACGCCGTACGAGTCGACTACGGCGACGCGATCACCGACCTGGATTTCGGGAATGCGGAAAACGCCCCTCCGGTCGTGCAAAGCCTTTCGGTGACTCCCGATCCCGTGATCCGGCCCGGCGAGATCGCCTTGACGGCCGACGGTGTCACCGACCCGGACGGCGAAGTGCAACTGGTCAGGTTTTACCGCGATGTGAACGATGACGGCGTGTGGGACCCGGGTGACGAGGTTCTTGAGGGTACGCTTCAGGTCGTAAGCGACCAGTGGATATTGACCGGTGTCAGCACAGCCGACTGGCACCTGGGCGTCCACACCCTGTTCGCGCGGGCTCAGGACAACGACCAAGCGTGGAGCGAACCGGCCATCGCCACGATCCAGGTGGAGAAGCCCCCCCATTCGCGGATCGATATGACGGTGGTCAGCGAGCCGAGCGAGACCGGTGACAACGGGGAAGTGACCAGCCTGCACGATAGCGTGGATTGGGTGCACGAGTGGCAGTCGTTCTGGGTCGAGATCTGGGTCAGCACGCCGGACTCGACGACGGTGGGCGTGGCCGAAGCGACGGTGGATCTGCAGTACTACGCGGACTATCTGACGGCTCAGGAGATCGAGCATGGCCCGGCCTTCACCGAAAACCTGACCGGAACGATCGACGATGGTCAGGGGTTGGTCAACTCGATTGGCGGCCGTACGGAGC
>REEF01000872.1 GCA_007695205.1 Planctomycetaceae bacterium | reverse complement strand
GGTAAGCGGCTCACCCGAAAACGACTCCCGACCCCCTTCCGCCCGATTCCACCAAGAAATACCTGGCCGGGTGCTTAGGTGATTTCAAGCGGTCAGCGGGATCGGGGATGCGGTGAATTGTTCGTAGCAGGATCGGGCAGACGCCACGTCGTCGTCTCGGGACAACAGCAGGCCTCGCAAACGCCCGCGGCGGATGACGCCTTTTTCCAGCGGTGCCTCGAACATCGTGAATCGCGATGCGTATTCAGACGAGTCCTGTGACGCACGCATTATTTCCAAATCGATGAAATCGCTCGGGTGAACCAACTCAAGATAACTGAACGACGCCTCGCACGGTCGGCACAACAGGATCCCCGGCGGATTCAGCTTGACGGATGACGAGATATCCGAAACGTCGATTTCGATCGCCTCGGCGGACGCATGGCCACCGTCGACTCGGAGCACGCGGCTGTTCGATAGATGACTCTCGACGATCATACGAGGATCGCTATCCAGCAATTCGGTTTGGACGGAAAGAATCAATTCGATGCCGCCCAGCACGTTTCGTGAATCCAAACCGGTCAGGGCACGCCAATAGACTTGCCAGGTGAACTCCGGTACCTTGCTCATTCGGTAATCGACCACAAGATCCGGCCCTCGCTGATGAACGCTTTCACACGCGGGGACCCCTACTTCGGCGGACAAGCTCGAATGAATTCGCAGCAAGCTGGCGTTTTGGTACGCGTCCCCCGCCATTGGGCGGAGGACGGCTCCCGATTCGGGAGAATGGGTGTCGATTTCGATCGCGAACGCTGGAGTCTGGAAAACGGCCTTATTCTCGTCGAGTTGCCACATCGAAAAACTTCCTGTAACGATACAAAAAAACCCCGCCGAACGCATGGGCTGCGAATCGGCGGGGCCGGAACAGAGAAGAGGCAAATTCCATACTAGCATTTTTTATCGTATTGTCTATAGCAAAGAACCAAAAAAGTGAAAGAAATTGGTTTTTTGCTGAGAATTTTTTTTTGCCAGCCGCGGGGCATGAATCTCCCTGCTTCGAAAGGAGAAAACAGTGCTTGAAGACTACTTAGAAACCGCCGAACGAGCTGCGCGAGCGGGTGGCGAGATCCTGACGGCCAAGCAAGGTTCCATCCATGCCCGCTCCAAGGGCCGCAATGATTTGGTGACCGAGGCGGATTTGGCTTCGCAGCAGGCGATTCGAGACATATTGCTAAGCCGATACCCCGAACATGGTTTTGTCGGGGAAGAATCGGAGGGTGCTACAGACGATCTGGCTCGATCCCTGGCCGACCCGGACCGTCGGGATTCGTTTCGCTGGATCGTCGACCCACTGGATGGCACCACGAACTACATCCACGGAATGCCCCACTATTGTGTCTCGATCGGGCTCGAACAATCAGGCGAATTACTGGCCGGCGTGGTCTTCGACCCGGTTTCCGGCGAGTGCTTTCGCGCCGTTCGAGGCGGCGGTGCGGAACTGGATGGCCAGCCTTTGAAAGTGAGCGGCTGCCAACAGGTGAACGAAGCGCTGATCGCCTTTGGCTTTGCTCCCGATGTGCGACCCGGTGCACCCGAGATCGCTCAGTTCCTGGCGATCATGCACGCGTGTCGATCGATTCGGCGGATGGGTTCGGCGGCCTTGAATCTGTGTTACATCGCAGCGGGACGCATGGATGGGTACGTGGCTGGCTGTGCCAAAGCTTGGGACGTCGCGGCAGGGGCGCTGATCGTGCGGGAAGCCGGGGGGCACTTCACCGGGATTGATGGGGGAACATTCGACCTGCGACATCCCCACTTTACCTGCGCCGCCACTCCCCAGTTACATTGCGAGCTATTGGCTATTTTGGCACAGGTGGAATAAACTGAATAGATCGTCCCGTATGGCCACATGCTGGCCGGTATCCTCGCCGATTCCATTGGAGAAAACGGTCTGGTCCGCTAAACTAGAGGAAAGGTGTCACCTGGAACGTCCTTGTGATCCGCAATGGATTGCAGTCATTCTTCTTATCGAGCCAAATCGTGCCGTTTTGCGTCCGAGCCATCGCGGTCGTTGCTATGGGAGCGTGTCTCTCACTGGCGCTGGATTTGCGCGCTCAATCCACACCGCCTTCTCGGCCCACTGAGAAACCCCGCTCGGAGGGCAACGACGACCGCGCACCTCGGGTTCACGAAATCCAGCCGACGACCTATTACGTCAAAGACGAAAGCGGTCAATTGGTTCCGGTGTTGAATCTGAGCCTTACTGAATTGCAGCGGTTGATGCAGCGGGAATCGAAGACCAACGATACAAGTGTGCAGATTCCAGAGTTCACGCTGCAATCGTTACAGATTCGAGGCACGCTCGAGGGCTCGCGGGTTCATTTCACGGTTGACGCGACCATTCGTCTGCTGACCGACGCTTGGGTCCGTGTTCCGCTACGGCTGGATAACGCGATCTGGCGCGAGGCGCCCACCTACGAGGGCCAGGCCGAGGTGGTGGTGTTGTCCGAGGGGGCCGGGCAGGGTTACGTCTGTTGGCTTCGCGGCGAGTCGGGGCAATTCTACACCGTGTCGCTCGAGTTGATGGCGGCCGTCGAACAAGTGGGAACCGAGTATCGTCTGGACCTGCAATTGCCCCGAGCCACGTCGTCGACCTTCGACTTGCAGGTTCCCATCCGGGGCGCGACGGCCATGGTGTCCAACGGCTTGTTGGAAGTGCTGGAAGCGGGCGAGGATGCGTCTCGCCTATTGGTTTCGGGGGTTGGCGGCGATTTCCGCATGACTTGGCGACAGGGTGTCCCGCGACCGGCGACGCTCAGCCCGTTGTTAGAGGCTCATATCGAACAGGTGGTCAAAGTGGATGGGGTGCGACAAGTGACCGCCGATTTGCGGTTGCGAGTCAGCAGTTTGCGGGGCGAGTTCGATTCGTTCACGGTCCGCTTGCCGCCGGGTGCCCGACTTTTCCCGCGGCAATTCAACCAGAGCGGTCTGCGATTGGTCGAACAACCGGAAGTCGACTCAGGTGCCCGCCGGATCCAAGTTCGGCTGGACCGAGCCACATCGGCGATGGTCGAGGTGCAATTGCTGATCGAATACATCTCGACGGCCGAGGGCCAGGGCACGGAGTATGATTTGGGAGGATTCGAAGTCGAAGATGCGTTCCGGCAATCGGGCACGATCGATTTCGCCGTCAAGAGCGGGCTGCGTTTGACCTGGAAGTCGATCGCCGGAGTCCAACGCACCTTTGTTCCGGAATCGCTCCGTCAGAAACTTTCGGCGCGTTTCGAGATGACTCGGCGGTCCTACAGCCTACTGATGCAGGTTGCCTCGAAAGAGACTCAGATCAGCGTCGAACCGGCTTACGAAGTGTACGTCGACCAGCGGACCGTCCGGCTGGATGCCACCTTCAAGTATCGCATCCGCGGTGCCAGTCCTTACGGTTTGAATATTCAGGTACCCGGTTGGCAAGTGACGCAGGTCGGCCCCGAAACGGTGATCGATGCGGAAACACTGGAGATGGAACAGACCGATCCCCTGTTCATTCCTCTGACCACTGCCATGACCGACAGCGGGGAATTGGTCTTGCACATGAAGGCCCAGCAGTCCATCCCCGAAGACGCGGACCACATCTCGCTCAGACTGCCTCGCCCGGAAGCCCGGAGCCTGGTGCCGGCGCCGGTGGTGGTCATTTCTGCGGATAACATCGAGCTGACCGTATCCGAGCAGGATTTGCAAGGCTTGGAACGCGACCCTTTCCCGCCGGCGATCGAAGTCCCGATGGAGCAGCAACGGCGGCGAATGCATTTCCGCGAGCGGAGCGATGCGGTTGCCAGCGTCTTAAGTGCGGCGATCGAAGTGCATCCTCGGTCGGTGTCGGTCAGCGGCGAGGCGGATGTCCGCTTGGATGCCCGTGTGGCCCGCGTTCAGCAGCGTATTCAATACCGGATCGCGTACGAACCGCTACGGCGTCTGCAGTTCACGATGCCTCGCGAGTTGTTCGATGGTGGCGACGTTCAATTCCTTTACCAGCAGCAGGCGCTGCCGTTGATCCAATGGCACACGGTGGATCCCGAGGGGCTGTCGTCCGCCGAGGATCTGAATTGGGTGCGAGTTGAGGTCGATCCGCTGGGTGAATTGTTGGGCGCGCACGAAATTGTCGTTCAGCACGATCAGCCCTGGTTGTTGCGGGGCAACGATCGTGAAGTTCCGCTGGTGATCCCGCTGGTCCAACCCTGGCTGGGCGACGGGACGGTGGTCACCGGAAATACGGCTCGGGTCCAAAGCGGCACCGAACTCACGATCCGGCTCAACGACGCCGTGTGGACGCCGTTAGAAAACTCCACCACCGGTTCGGAATCTGATTTGACATTGGCTGCCGACGGGATGCCACTTCAATTGGCACTGCGGGTAACCCGTCGCGATCAGCGGCGTCAATCATCGACGATCATCTCTCGCGCTTGGCTCGAAACACGATGGGATACGGCCAAACGGCGCGACCGGGCCGTGTTTCGGATCACGACCAATCAGGACAACGTGGCGATCGAGTTGCCCGGCGAGGCGGATCTGCGGCGGGTGGGCGTCGATGGCACCGATGTCACGCACCTTGTGCTGCGGGACGAGCAACAGATCCGCACGATCGAGGTGACCCCGGGTCAGGAACATGTGCTCGAATTGTGGTACACCATGCCCGCTGCGACTCGCTGGCCTGGCGTGCTGGAACTGGAGGTGCCCCGCGTGCTCCAGGCCAAGTCGCATCATCGGGTTTACTGGACCTTGATGATGCCACCGCACGTGCATCTGCTGACGCCGCCGATGGGAATGACCCCCGAACTGACCTGGACGTGGCGTGGCTTGTTCTGGAGCCGCGTATCCCGTCTCCAGCCAGAGGATCTGGAACGCTGGATGGGCGCCACATCGCAATCCGACGACTTTCCTCAAACGGTGAATCACTACCTGCTCAGCTCGTTCGGAACGCTGGACGGTCACCGATTCTCGATCGCTTCACGCAGCACGGTGTTGATGGCCATGTCGGGAACAGCCCTGCTGGCTGGCCTGGCCTTGATTTACATCCGTCGACTGCGGCATCCCGCCCTGTTGTTCGCCGTCGGGCTGACGCTCTTCACGCTGATCTTGGGGTACCCCGATCTGTCGGCTGCGCTAGCCCAAGCAGCCGTGCTGGGGGTACTGCTCAGCCTGATCGCCTGCGCGTTGAAGTGGGTGATGGACCGTCGTCTGACCGGTGGTTCGCTGATCCAGGGTGTCGCTTATGCCAGCCCGGATTCCCAAACCATACGGGCTTCCTCGCTGCAATCGGAGAACCGAGGTGCGTCGACGTCGACAATCCCCGCGACCATGGTGCCTGGGGAGTCGCAGGCATGACTGGCGCATCGGGAAGGAACACCGTTTTTGCTGCTGTCGCGCGCCGCGCGCTGCTGGCCTGGTTGCTATCGCTGACGGTTCTGTGCGCTGGTGCCAGTTCGACCGTGGCGGCAGAGAGTCCGTCGACTGCCGATCCGTCGACTGCCGATCCGTCGACGCCGCTCGAGTTTCGTCGCGTGTTCGTCGTTGATGAAGCCCTCTCCAAACTCGCGTTGGACGGCTGGTACCTGCCCGTACGTCGCGAAGACTTTGAATCCCTGATCCGATCGGCAGCGATGGGGGGGGACCCGTCCGATGGGGTGCTGCTCAACCGAATCGTCCAGTCGACGTACACCGCGCGGCTGGCCGGCACCCAGCGGCTGGAAGGCGAGGCGCAATTGCGGATCGCCCATCGCGGCGGTCGTGAATCCGCGCTGGTGCTGGAACCATGCAACCTGGTGATCAACCAGGCGGGGTGGCGGACCAACGACGCCGAGTTGCCCGATGGTCCGCTGCAAGAGGCAACGGCCCAACCCCGGATCGGCTTCGATGAAGACGGCCAATTCACGATCCTGCTGTCGGAATCCGGCGCGCTCGACCTGGCATGGTCGCTACGCAGCTTGCCCGATTCGACCGATTTTCCCTCGTTCCTGCTCCAGGTACCCGAGAGCCCGTTGACCCAGTTTACGGTGGAACTGCCCGGCGACCTGCAGCCGTTGATCAATCAAGGGTTCGTGACGCTGGATGAAGCGGCCAGCGAAGACCAGTCGTGGAACCGCTGGATCCTGGAGATGGGCAGCCAATCCCGGGTGTACCTACGATTGGTTCCCTACCCGGATGAAGACCCCGCGCCACGTGAATGGCTGGTCCGCCAACAGACGACCTTCCGCTTCTCGCCACAAGACGTCGAAGTGGAAGCGGACGTGCATTTGGATATCGTCGACCATCCGCTCAGTCAGTTGACGATCGGCGCCGATCCGGTGCTGCAAGTGGTCGATATCACGCTCGCCGGGCAATCGCTCCGATGGACGGAGCTTCGTTCTGGCGAAGAGCGTGAACTACTGGTCGAGATGCCCGAACCGCTGATCGGTTTGGATCATCGAATCCGTCTGCATGCGTTAGCGCCCATCGAATTAGATCGTGAGTGGTCGCTGCCGATGGTCCGGGTCCCGCAGGGCCTTTGGAGCCATGCGATGGTACGGTTGGAAGTGCCTGAGACGCTCGTTCTGCAGAAACTGGACGCCCAGGGGGCGCACCAGATCGGCCGGTCGGCCGATCAGACGGCAGGGGAATCGATGACTGGCGAATCGGTCACGCTCCAGTGCTTTGACCCGCAAGCCCAGATCGCGGTCAGGCTGGGGCTTCCGAGCAATCAGATTCAGGTCCACCACGGAACCAGCGTGTTGCTGGGACGCGGTCGCACCTCGCTGGTCCATTCCGCTCGTTTTACCACCGAGGGGCCTCCCCGTTTCGAGCTGACTTTGGCTACGCCGCTCCGCTGGAACGTCGACCAGATCGAATCGAGCCCAGCCGATATTTTGGAGCAATGGTCCTTCGTCGGTCGGACCGGAACTTCCCGGCTGGTCCAGATCCGTCTCCGTGAACCGCTGGCCCCGGACCGACCGCTGTCGTTGAAGATCACGGCGCACAGCGACGGATTGCGAGGCGGTGCCCGATTGACGGGCGGAGCGCTGCGGTTAGGCCAGTTCCTGGATACTCGGACGACCAGCAGCCTGTTTGCACTCAACGCCGAACCGCCTTGGCAGATTCGTTTGGACGGCGACGGTCAACTGCATCGTGTGGCTGCGGACCAACTGGAACCGGACCAGCAGAAGCTGGTCAATGTTTCATCGGGAACGATCCTGTTCGAAGACAGCCCGGCGATGGAGGAGATGGCGGTCGACCTTCGCAGCGAACCGCCCGACTATGCCGTGCGGATCGATCTGGAATGCGAAGTCGGCCAGCGTAGTTTGGAATCCGTGTACCGCATCCGCGTGCAACCCCAGGCTTCGCCGATCGACCGTCTGCAGATCCATTTCTCGGGACCGCCCGATCAACGACTGCGCTGGACTCAGCCGGACGGTTCGCCGCCGATCAATGCTCGGCGATTGCCGGTGGACCCGATCCAGGGCGTCGGCGGTGAACTTTGGCAGGTTGTGCTTCCCGAACCGGCGGAAGGTCCCTTCGAGATCCGCGCGGCACAAAAGGTCGATTTTGAAGGCCAGACGCTGTTGTCTTTAGCAGCGATTCCCGGTGCGACCAGCCAGATGGGCACGGTGACGATCCGCTCGGCCGCGGCGTTGCCGCTGGAGTTCGAGGTACAGAATGTCCGAAGCATCCCGGCCGAACCGCTTGCCGCCGGACGCTCCAGTTCCACGCGAGCCGTTTATCGCTACGATCCGTCCCAGGATTGTCGCATCGCGATCCAGCATGCTCCCCAGGCCGCGCCCCAAGCACTGGCGTGGGCCTGGTCGTGCGACCTGGTGACTCGCCACTATCGGGACGGCAAGACGCTGCACCTGGCCGAGTATCAGATCGAAGCAGTGGGGGCGGGCCAGGTGACCTTCACCGCCCCCGAGTCGGTCGAGTGGCTTTCAGCTCGCATCGACGGACGCGATGTACCGCTGGATCTGTCGGACGCTCGGACGGATCGCTTGACCCTGCCCCTTCCGCGCGGAGCAAGGTTTTCCACGCTGCAAATCCGCTACGTGACGGATGGCAGGCCGTTGCAATCGTTCGGCAACATTGCCGCGGTATGGTTGGACTGCGATCACCCCGTCTTTCGAAGAAGTTGGGTCGCATGGCTGCCACCCGGATTCGCGTCGCTGACCGAGGGAACCTCGCCGCTGGCGAAACACTGGCCTCAGCGTCTGCTGGGATCGCTGCTGCGATCCTCGAACACCCCAGCCTTCGAGCCATGGTCGCTTGACGGCTGGACCGCCCTGATGCATCCCTCGTCCGATGTGGCACTGTCGACCGACCGGCAAAAGGGCAGCCGCTGGTTGGAGGATTTGTGGAGCCAGTACCAACATTTGCAGGATGCGACCAGCGAACAATCGGCCCTGACTTGGGGCGAACTGCTGCGGGGCTGGGCATCGGTCGACGAGGACCCCAATCCGAAAGAAGTTTGGATCGACCAATTAGCGTTGGGCGCCGAAGGGCTTTCGGCCTCATCCCCGGTCCCATCCCCGATCCCGTCGCAGCCCCAATCCGTCGCCAAAGAATCTCCTGCGGAACGAGGCGCACGCTTACTGACTGCCGCCCATCTGGCCCTGCTGATCGATGAAGACCGGTTGCTATTCACAACGACTCGAAGATTATTCGATCGCAAACAACTGACCAATCTGCCGGGCTTGCCTCACGTATTCTCCATGCCAGCAGACGACGTGGATGCGTTGCTGACCCAACAACCCGATCAACTCCGCTGGATTTCCCTGGACACCTGGATCGACCAACCGCCGCTGCCCCAGACCGGCTGGCGGCATGCCGGAATCCCCTCGTTGTATCAGTCCGGCGAGATCGCTGGTAGCAGTGGATGGACGGCCGAGCGGATTCCAGCCACCGCGCTGATGAATGCGTCGTTCGATTCGAGCAACCGATCGCATCTGACGGTCTATCAGCCGCTGGTAATCCAATCGCTCGGTTGGGCGGCGCTGTTGGCTGCCATGGGCCTGACCATCTGGCTCGTTCGCCGCCGGTTACCGCTGGCGTGGCCCCTGGCCGGTCTGGCCGGTCTGGCAGCGTTGCTGGCCCCCACGCTTTGGACCCCCGTGTTTCAGTTTCTTTTTTTGGGAACACTGCTGGGCAGCCTGCTGGCCCTTGTCCGAGCAGCTCGCCCCGAGCAGCTCGTCCCGATCCGCCAGCAGGATCTGCCGACGACCAGCCTGCTGATCCGCTCGCTGGCGTGGTGGGCTGTGTTGGTCGCACTGGCCAGCCAGACGATCGCAGCATCCGGCAACGAAACGGACGCGAGGCCCACTGCCCATGCGCGGACCGTCTACCCGGTGCTCAGCCCGATCGACTCGGATCGCGATCCACAAGGCGAATATGTATATCTGCCCGCCGAATTCTATGAACGTCTGCTGCGCGAAGCCTCGCCTTCCGCTGCCGACTCGCGATCCTGGATGATTTACGATGCGGCGTATCAGGCGATGATGAGCTGGAATGCGGCGGAGGAGCGGTTGTCGGTGGTGGAATTGTCGGTGACCTACGACCTGGAGGTCTTCCGACCGCTGACCGCCGTGCGGTTGCCTCTGCTGGAATCCCAAGCCCATCTTCTGCCGAACCGAGCTCTGCTGGACGGCAGCCCAGCCACTGTCCGCTGGCTGGAAGACCAGCGAGGCTTGGCTCTGGACATCGATCAAATCGGGCGATACCGGGTCGCTTTGGCCTTCCGACCGCACGTTCGACGCAATGGAGATTTCGATCACTTCGAAGTGGCGATTCCTCGCGTCGGCAACAGTCGCTTGCGAATCGAATTGCCGCCGGAAGCGGACCAGGTCCATTTTCCAACGGCCCTCGGTGGGGCGATCCCCGCGTTGGGCGTCGGAACGTGGCAGGTGCAGTTAGGGCCGACCGAGCGACTGGTGGCGCGGTGGCCGACCGACATGGAACGAATCCGCATCCCGGACACTCTGGAGCTGGACAAACTGATGTGGCTGCGTGTGCGTCCCGACGGGGTCCAGTTGGACACACGATTGCGATTTTCGAAGTACGATTCGCCCATCTCTCGAGTGGATCTGATCGCCGATCACCGACTGCGGCTCTTGCCGCCCGCCGATGATTCACCGATCGCTTGGTACGAGAGCACTCGAGGCGCGACGCAGATTATCCACCTGGAATTCAAGCCGCCCTACCAGCAGGAACTGGAGCTTGATTTGTCCTTTGTCTTGGATAAAACGGCCAATACCGGACGGATCGCCTTTCCCCGGCTCTCTACCTCGGCCGACCAGGTGACCCGTCAATGGCTGGGCTTCAGTGTCGATCCCAGTCTGATCGGTCAGCTTCAGCCACCGATCGATCATGGCGGCCCGACCCCGGCCGACTTCCTGAATGCTTGGGAGCCGCTGGCGTCGGCGCCCCTGATGGTGATCGACCTGGACGTAGCGGACGGGCCGAGCAGCCTGCTGGTCCAGCCTCGGCAAACCCAGACCAGTTCACAACAACGGACCGAAGTGGTATGCGGACCAGGCGACGTGCGTTGGACGTTTCAAGCGGATCTGAACGTGGCTCATGGAACGCGACTGCAGTACGAAGTCGTCCTGCCACCCTCGGTGACCGTGGACGACGTCGCAGTTGTTCAGGCCGGCCAGTCGCGATTGAAGTCCTGGGCTCGCGATGCCCAAGGCCGACTGACATTGCGATTGGACCAGCCCCTTGGCCAGGATCACCGGCTAGAGATCCATGCCAGTTCCAACGATCGTCTTCCAACCCCAGCCGATACGCCCCTGACCGTACCCGACTGGACCATCGACGACGTCGATCGACAATCTCACGATGTCGACATCTACCGCCATCAGCAGGCCCAGGTCCGGTTGGTCGAATCGACCGGATACCAGATGCGAGAAGATTTCGTCGAAGGTCGCTTCACCGCCAACCGAGGACGCTGGGTCGCCTCGATGACCCGTGACCCCCTGGTGGAAATGCCTGAGCTGAAGTTCCGCGTGCTGCGTAACCGGCCTAGCACTACCGGTCGGATGGTCACCGCCGTCCGGCGCCAGACAGATGGTTGGTGGGCCGAAGTCGACTTGCACCTGACCGTCGAGGGTGGCGTGCTGGACGCTTTGCGACTGGACATCCCCTCCGACTGGAAAGGTCCGTTTCAGGTTCTGGAAGGCTTCGCCACAACGATTTCCGATCTGGCTGGCAAAGGCCGCCGTTACTTGCTGTTGCGTCCTGAACAGGCCGTCCAAGGCGATTTTCAAGTCCGGTTGCAAGGCCCGATTTCGTCGGCCTCGCGCGAACGGATCCGCGTTCCCGATGTGACGCTGCTGGATGCCCAAAACGTCGAGAGCTTTGTGCTGCTGCCGACACGTGTGGACCAACAGCGGATCATCTGGGAACGTAGCGGACTGCAGGCCCAACCGTTGCCCGAGTCGTTGCGACCGCTTCGCGGGCCGGCGGATCTGCCCTACGCAGCCCTCCGGCCCCGATTCCAGGCCACCATCAAGGACATTCAACTGGAATCCAGCCTGGCGTTCGTCTATCTGGCCGACCATTCGCTGGAACTGGATGCCGACGGCAACGTCCTGGGGGTATCGATCTTCGATCTACAGCCGGGCGGGCGAAGCGAGTGCCGGTTGATCGTCCCACCGCAGTGCCAAGTGCTGCACGTGACCGTCGCCGATCTGCCAGTCTCGTTGCTGCCGGGGGAACGCCACCAGTTTCGAATACCCCTGGGATCGCAACCACTGCCGCAACGGATTCGCGTGCTGTTCTCCAGTCGGATCGATCCGGACGCCGACAAGGCCTCGATCCACCCACTGCAAGCTCCCGAGCTGCAGGGAATCCCCGTCGAACAGACAGCTTGGACCATCCGCTACCCCAAACGATCCCCCTGGCAACTGGTGTCCCCCGCGTCCGAAACCGACCAGACATCGCTGGACTGGTTGCGAGTCCGCAGCCTGGACCAAGTGATCGCCACGGCCGAAGACGTCCTGAAGGACGGGGATCCCGAAGAAATCGTTCGCTGGTACGTCCCCTGGACACGCCGATGGGCGACCATGCGCAGCCGTTTGACGACCGAAGCGGCTGGGGTAGAACCCGATGATGATGCGGTCGATCGGGAATTGGCCAAATTCGACGAGAACCATCGTCGGGTCGCCGAACGGCTGGATGTCCAAGCCCACACGCTGTTAGCCGAAAACGAGGCACGGCACGTGTTCGAGTCCCACGATACCTGGCGAATCGTCGGCGAACCGTATCAGGTGACCCATACACTGATCGCGACCAGCGACGCCCAGTTCCCGCAGATCCAGCGAATCGAACCTCCGCAGCCCACCCGGGCACCCACGCTGCCTGTCGCAGCGATGTTGGCAGGCTTGACACTGCTGGTCATGCTGCTGCTGCCGCACCCCGTACTGGAAGAACCCATGCGTCGTTATCCGGAGCTGTTAGGCGTGCTGCTGGGCGCTATCTGGTGGTGGGCATTCGCTGCCAGCTTCGCGGGGTTCCTGATGTTTTCTGCCAGCCTGGTGTGGTTCCTGCTGCGAATGGTCCGACGTCGTCGAAGACGCCTGGCCATCTCGTCGATCTGACAGCCGTACGAGAACGTCGAATTCCCGCCTGCGATGCCCGACGACCAAGGCGACGGGTAGCCGGTAGAACTCCGCCAGCGATGCTAGCAGTCATTCGATATCCATCCGGGCGATTTCTTCTTGATTCGTTCAGGGCTTCTGCCGAAAGAGAGTGGATAGGCCGCGCGCATCTCGCGCCGTGGCCTGTTGTCCGTTCGGGCACTATTCTCGCGGCGCAAAGGACCAAGGACGATGAGCCAAATGGGCGTTGTCAAGTTCAGTTACCTGGCGTACCTCTCCCA
>REEF01000423.1 GCA_007695205.1 Planctomycetaceae bacterium | reverse complement strand
AGGCCGTGGGTGAATACGCCGCCGGAGGCCGTGGTGTCGTAATCGTATTGCACGGATAACGTGTTGCCGTGCTTGGCGCCCTGGTGCTCCTGGTATTCCTTGATCGGCATCCCGAGGTCGTTGTACTCGAATACCAATTCGTTGAGCACGTTGCCGCTGCCGGGGGCGGGATCGTCGTAGGTGGCGATGACATGTCGATCCACGTCGAAGACCTGGCACCGAACACAAGGCCTGACCCCGTTGAAGCCCACGCCATGCTCGATTTCATCGATTTCCACTCGTCACAGTTTCCGGCTCCGGGGCGGGGATGACGTACGAGCAGAGTGTGGCTGCGGGGCGGTCCAGGGCAGCGTTCCGCTCGTAGAAGGTCGGCGGCTCGTGCGTCCAGCCCTCGGCCAGCCGCTGCTCCAAGTCGTAGATACCCTGCAGCAGGCGCGGGCCGTCTTCGGCAGCCGCTCGGCGCGCCGCCGTCCCGAATTCCTGGTACAGCTCGTCCAGCAGGTCCGACAGTTGCTGCTGGACGTGCGGGTTCCGCTGGTAGTACAGTTGCGCCGCCTTGGCCAAAGCAGCCAGTGTACCGTTCATGCCTTTGCACTCGCGGATATAACGCCGGCGAACGCGCGCGTCCGGATGATGTTGATGACGCTTCCAACCGGCCAGCGTCGTGCGCACGATCCGCAGGATGCTCGGCCCATTAACGTCGAAATCGCGCTGGAAGGCGTTCAGCAGGTACTGCGTCTCCTGACCGGGCGGAATGTGGGGATGGCGGTAGTTGAAGACCAACTGCCCGTGCACGTCGGCCAAATGGTCGACGGTGATCTGGCCCTGGCGAGCCAGATCCTCGTTCAGCGGCGTGCCGGGGATGGCGGTGTAGAGCATGAATTGGTGGAAGTCCACGTTGTGGCGCACCGCGTAGTCGATCACCTGGTCGATGTTCTGGGGCGTGTGATTCTCTAAGCCGATGATCGTCGAGCCCAGCACGCCGATCCCGTGCGATTGCAGCTCGCGGATCAGGGCCACCGTGTCGATCGATCGCAGCTTGGCATATTGGCTGTTCGCGCCTTCGAGCCCCATCCAGATCCAGGAGACCCCCAAGTCCACCAGTTGCTCCATCGTGTACGATCGCAAAACGTTCGCGGAACTGAAAACGTACAACGACCAGGCCTTGTCGTGTTGCTGCATCCGTTCCAGCAGACGCAGCGTGCGCGGGCGCTGCATCAGGAAGTTCTCGTCCATCACGAAGAACGTCTCGACCTCCATCGCGCGTTCCAGTTGCTCCATGACATCGAACAACTGGTCGCCGTCGGCATAGAAGGTCTCGAACCGCCCCTTGCCGCCAAACATGGCCGATGTGGAGCAGAAATTGCAGCCCAGGGGGCAACCGACCGCGGGGATGACCGTGGCGGCGTAATCGGCCGGCTTATAATCGTAGGCGATCCCCGCACTCCGCACGTCGAATCCGGACGAAACCACAGGATGGCGGATCGGCTGCTCGACGTCTTCCTGAAGAAACGCTCGGAACCATTTCACCCCATCGCCTTGGACCACGTGGTCCGTACTGACGTACCGTTCCAGGTCCGGCACGTTAGCGATGTGACCTCCCACCACGATCTGTGCGTGGGGCTGGTAGCGGCGGATCAGCTTGCACATCTTCCTGACCTTCAGCAGATTCGGCGTGATGCTGCTGATCCCGATCACATCGTAGTGGTTTTCGCGAATCTCCTCGGTGAAACGCTCCAGATTTGGAAAGTCCAGCAGAGCGCACGGCGCCGCGATGTTGGCCTGGATCAGCATCAGTCCCCAGGAGCGGTGGAACATCCGCAGGGAGAACGGGCCTTGGACGCGAGTCACTTGATTGTGGTACAGCTCCATGGGGTTGATCAGGCGGCTGCCGTAGGCGTCGTCCAGGGCGTAGGGGCCAAAGATGCTGGTCAACAGGACTTTGGCTTGGGAGCCTTGCGGATGAGGGGCCGGGGCGGAGAATTCAGATGCGGGCACGGTTGGGACACTCCCTGTTCTTTTCAATTCTCGGCAACGCTCGCCTTACGACGGGGCCGGAAGCACCGCGAAGAAGATCGCCTGGTCAACCACAGCGCGACGCACACTGCAGAGGGCATGCAGTTGCCTTGCGTAATGGACGGACATTGCATTGTCGGACGGAGCCGCCGGATTGTCAAGGCCAAGGGGGCCTTTCGCTGGGGATCGTCGTGGTGCACAGTCCCGGCAGCGATTTGGATTCCTATCGTGGCAGAGGACGACCACTTGACCGACACCAACGGAACCCATAGCATCGCCAGCAGGGTTTCACTCACGGCACGAAAGAGAATGACGATGAGACGACAATTGCCTGCTGCGTTACTGATGCTGTTCAGCCTGATCGCCCTTGCAACATCGGAAGGGTTCGCCCAGAGCCCCGAGATTATCGTCGAGGAAAACATCACCTACGGTAACGCGGGAAACACCGAATTGAAATTGGACTTGGCGCGACCCACGGGCGATGGCCCGTTCCCGGCTATCGTTTTCATCCACGGCGGCGGCTGGTCAGGCGGCGATCGGCGAGCGTACCGGGGGCAAATCCGCGAGGCGGCAACCCGAGGTTATGTTGCCGCGACGATCAGCTACCGCTTGATGCAGTTCGACCATGCCCAGCGGGAAACGACCACCGCCACACCGATCTTCCCGGCTCAGATCCACGACGCCAAAGCGGCGGTCCGTTGGGTACGAGCCCATGCCGATCGGTACCGTGTCGATCCCAACCGGATCGGTGTCACGGGAGCTTCCGCCGGCGGTCACCTCTCGTTGCTGGTAGGCCTGATCGATCCTTCATCGGACTTGGAAGGAGACAGCGGTAATCCAGGTTGGTCCAGTCAGGTGCAAGCGGTGGTGAACGTTTTCGGCCCGACGGACATGGTCTCCTGTTACGAGCTCAGTACTGCGCCATGGATAATGCGTCTGTTCATGGGCGGGACACCTGCCGAAACGCCTCAGCGATACCAAGATGCCAGCCCGACCACGCACGTCCGCAAGGATGCCCCGCCCATCCTGACCTTGCACGGTGACCGAGACGATCTGGTACCGGTCCAGCAAGCCATCGTCCTGGACGACAAGATGAAAGCGGTCGGGGCTCATCACACGCTGATGATCTTCGAGGGCCAGGGCCACGGTTTCCCGGGCGAATACGGCAAGAAGGCGGCAGACGCTACCTGGGCGTTTTTCGACAAGCACCTGAAACCGTGACCTATCGCGCCGAAGACGGGGGTCGGGAGTCGTTTTCGGAGACGCCGCTTTCTGTGTGGCGAATCGTTGGCCGAAAACGACTCCCGACCCCCTCGGCCCATGCGAATTTCCGTGGCATACAATCATGTCGAGTGATTCCAATTGCGTGAACGCCGCATACTCGCCCCGATGTTTCGGATAAATCTCAGAGGCATGCGCCTGAAGCCACGCCGAATTCCGGTCAAACTGTGCGCGCTGCGATTGCGCTTCGGCCAATTCGACTGGATCGGTAACTTCTTCCGTTACTAGCTTGATCCATCGGTTCGTCATCTTGGTAACTCGTAAATCAGAGGATATCATCCACTCCACCCAGTCTATTCTCTGGGCAACCGGGGGGCGGTCTGCTGTTGGCGCAGCTCTGTCACAGAGCAATGGATTTTAGCGGCGATCTCACGTCGAGGAGATTCTCCATCCGATGGGCGACGGTTGTAGAAGCGGTCGTGGTAAGGGGCATTGGCGTCGATCCAGGTGACCAGCGTCTTCCACTGCTGGTGACTCAGTTGGGCCTCGGCTTGATGCAACGGGTCGTTGCGCAACACGTCGATCAATCGGCTGCGATGCGATCCGAATTCAAACGGTTGCGTGACGCTGGAATCGCTCAGCCGGTCGGCAATCGAAATCCAGGGCTTGCCCATCTGGCCGTCGGCACTGCGACCGAACAGTGTGGCGAACGATTGATAGAACCCGTCGGCGGTCGGCGTATCGCTCAGATCCAGTCCGCCCTCCGGGTCGTCTCGGCCGTGGCAGCTTACGCATCGCTCGTTCAGGATCGGCTGAATCAAAGGCTCGTAGCCCACCAATCGGTCAGCGCCCCACGGTGGCGGTTGGGGAACGCTTGGCGGCCGCAGCAGCGCTAGGGAAGATTGCCAAGCGGCCTGCGGTGTTTGCAAACGCGACTCGTGACAACCGGTACAGCCTCGAGTTTCACCGGCCTGCAACGTCACATGGGTGCGCATGCGGCGGATTTCCATGCCATGTTCGTCCAACGCTTGGAAATAGATCGCCGTATCGGCCGGAACAACGAACTGGGCCGACCCGTCCTCCTCGACCGGCACCTCGCCGATCACTCGCACCGGCGCCCAATTCCAATGCCCGAACTGGCGTGACCAGGCATTGCCCGGGATGTAACGCATGGCGCCGATCGTGTCGTCCAGCGGCCAACCGACGTGCTGGGCGATCCGCAACGCCTTGACTTGCCCGCGGGGAATCTCGTCCAGGCCCTGGTAGACGTTGCCTACATAGCAGATGGCCGTTGCCGGGCTCGAATCTTGCTGCAAAACGTCCGGCAGTTGCGGCGGGCGTGGCCGCCGTTTCAGCGGCATCGGGAACGAACACGAATAGATCGGGTCGCGGGCCAGCAATTCCTTGTTCCCGTACACGTCGACCAGATAGATCGCAAAGCCCGTGGCCGTCAGGCTGCTGGAATAGCTGTACGAGGCCAAGAAGCAAGTTTCGGACAAGGCCCAGGGTGTCTTGTACACGCCGCCCCGGTCGGGCGGACCGCCCGAGGCCACGGGTCGACCGGCCATGGGGCCTTCCTGAGGCACCACGCGCGGTGTGACGATTTCGAGACTGTCTGAATGGTTGATCCCACGCCGCGCGTCGATCAATACGATCGGCCCATAAGCCAACGTGTGGTGCCCCGTGGCGATCGAGACCAGTTTCTGGCTGCCGGGTACGCTGCGCGTGTCGCGCAGACCATAGGGCGGTCGAAGATGCTGGTTGAAAACGGCATCGGCCATCGTGCCGTCCGGTCGGACGGTCCAGACCGCGTGCGTCTCCATAAAATGCCGCTCTTGGTAATCCCAGCGAGTGTAAGCGATCAGCCCATTGTCCAGGCTGTGCGGATAGCGGTCGATGTCCTTGTTGTCGTTCAACCGGATCACGCGCCCCGTATCGGGGAACACGCGGTACAGATTGATCACCGTGTGGTCCGCACTGAATTTGCCGCACTCGCTGCTGCGGCCCGAACGGTCCGAAGCGAAGACGACCGAATCGTCGGCGCAGTACGTCGGCTCGAAATCGCTCCAGTATTCGTGCCCGGTCATTTGCTTCAGTCCGCTGCCGTCCAAATCGATTTCGTACAGGTGCGTTGGCGGTTGATGCCCGCGCAGCAGGAAGACGTAGTCGCCGCTGATCGTGTCCCACGGAGGCGGCCAGTCCGGTTGGCGCGCGTAGCCAAAGACGACGCGGTCCGCCTCCCAACCCAGATCGATGCCGTGGACATGGCCGGGGCCCAATTGTCCATCGAGGACCGCTCGCGTCGTGGCGCCGGGGTTCAATGCCTCTTGTACGTAGATGTCGCCTCCCGGTTTGTGCGACCAGGGATATTGCGAGCCGGTGATATTCGGGAACAAAGCCACATGACGTTGGATGTAAACCAGGCGTTCGAAATCTACCGATGGATGGGCCAACACGATCGCCCGCGCCGTGCGACGAGCTTGCAGCCACAGATGGCGCATCGCGGTCAAGTCGCTTGGCGATCGTTCGATTTGACGAGCCAACTGCTGGCGGATCGCCTGCAGTTGCTCGAAGCGCTGTTCCGCCTGCTGCCGTTTGGCCGCATCACCACCCGATCGTTCAAGCTCGTCCAACACGCCGGCGGCCCGTCTCAGAATCAGGTCCACCGAACCCAGCATCGAAGCAGCTTGGTGGTGGATACCCCACACGGCGCCTTGTCGAACATAATCGGCGGTCAGTAAAAAATCGGAGTCCAACGCTGTCCAGCGATCATACCAGTCCGGCGGATCGGACCGGGGCCAAAGGATATCCTGGCCGTTGTTTTCCAGATTGACTTTGGTCGCCAGCGCCCATTCTGCGATGCCCCGTACGAACGGATCGGGATCGTCTAACAATCCAGCCGCCTCGCAGGCCAACGCATCGTCCAACTGCCGCTGCTGGGCGAGCTGGAACAGACGTTCGGCTCGCCCGATCGCCGAATCCGGTTCGGCAGACGAGGGGATGACGATCATATTCGGATTCTGGGCTCCTTGAACCGAACACCAACCAGCAGCCAAAAAAAGTGCGACCCATAGCCATCGCAACGGAGTGCTTTTCATCGGTGTGACTCCTTCTTCGCGGAGAGGGAACGAGCGGGCATTCCGGATCTCTTGAGTATAATAGCGACTACCGTAAACGCAATCCGTAGTCCGCATCTGCGCGGGTCAGAATGTAGTTCGCAGCAGTTCCAGACCGCTGATGCGCGGTTCGCCCGCCTGCGGGATGAACTGGATGCTCAACTCCCGCTCGGCGGTGATGCGGAAGTCGCGGCTGATCGCCCGCCGTGGACCGCCGGCGTCGCGCACGATGTCGAACCCTTCCAATACCGGGCGGCCTTGGACATGCACATCGAACACGCGCTGCCCGGGTTGCAGATCGTCGAGTTCCGCAAAATGCATGCGGAGCAGATAGGTCGCCGTCTCTGCGGGAATCCGCTCGGTATGAATGCGAACGAAACGGGAACGGAAACGCCGATCGAGATCGTCCAGATTGGCCGACAAGTCCCCCGCCGCCCCGAACTGGGCCAGCAGCCGGTCGAGCGAGAGGTCGATCTCTTCGAGCAACTGATGCGGGATGGCCATCTCTACCTGGAATTCGCCGCCTTCTGTCCGGGCAGCTCCGGCCCAGCGGCGCGTCGGAAGCTCGTGCCAGGCCGCTTGGAAATTCCATACTCGGCCGTACCATTCCCGCCGGACGTTCGCTGTGGTGACGCGCCCAGACGGAGTTTCCGCGTCGCCAGGGACCAGGCTCAGCAGGCTGCCACTGGCCAACAAATCGCGGCGGGCGCCCGAGCCAGAGGTAATGTTGCCATCGCCGTGGTTCGGATCGAAGGCGGAAAGCTGGAACCCGATCGACGGATGAGCCGTCGCGTCCAGTTCCGTCGCGTCCAGTTCCGTCGCGTCCAGTCCCAGCGAGTCCAGTGGCAGAATCGCCTCGACCAGCACGTCCCGATCGACGGTGCGCACCACCACGTCGGCCTCGATCCGCTCCGACTGGCGCAATTGGTTCAGGTTGCGTCGCATGCGGGTCGTGCCCAGTTGGTCGAATACGGTGGGTTCGATCTCGCGGTCGTCGTGCCCGAGGAGCTTACCGCGAACGATCTGCGCCGTTCGCCGCTCGGTGTCGACCACCAGTTCGAGAATGCGTTCCCTTTCCAGGTTGGCAAACTGAGCCCGCAGCCCGCGCGGAAAGTCTTCCGCTTGGGCCTCCGGCACACGCAGGAACAGCGCGAGGCCGCCGTCGGTCCAGGCCATTCGCAGCATCCCATGAGTGTCACCCAGCGCCAGATCGACCCCGCGGTCTCGCCAATCGGCGGCAGTGCCGTCCACATCGATGGGCGAGATCTGCGGCAATGGCACCACGCTGCTGACCGCCTGGCTGCGAAGCGTGCCGTCCAGCCCTACCTGAAACTGGGCGTAGGCCGAACGCTCGGTGTCTTTGAAAAACACGTTGAATCGGGTATCGGAGTCCCAGGGCAGCGGCGTTCCGCGGCGGTCGACCCGGGCTTTCTTCACAAAGCCCAGGTACAGGTGGTCTCGGTCGTACCGCACCCGCACTCGGCCCTCGTCCGTCAGCCCGCCGGGATTCCCGTTGACGGGGATGCCGGGATCGTCGATCCAAGTGTCGTCCAATCGGCCGTCGATCTGCGGGGGCGCGGGCACGGCGGAGGCCAACGCCGTCGTCAGGGGCTCGTGGTAGATCAGACCAAGTTGCAATTTTCGGACGCCCTCCAGCCCGGAGGCGGTAATCCAGGGCTGGTTTGTATGCTCCACAACGACCCGGTTGGCATTCACACGATACGAGCCGCCGCCGGGGGCGACGTCGAACGAGATCGGCAGGCTGATCGTTTGCGGGAAAGGGCCGAACGAATCGCCCGTGGCGTACATCATCCGTGCGCGGGGATAACCCAGCCACAACCGGCCATGCTCGTCCCGGCGGTCCCCTGGGGCGCCGAAGTTCAAAGCCAAGTGCTGCACCGGCCCCACACGCGACTGGTCCATGAAGACCGCCCAGTCCTCGTGGCTGCGTTTGCGGGCGGGCGCCATGGCCACGGTGGCCGGGAAATTGTAAGGGCAGAAGCAGTCGCCCGTCCCTTCCAGCGAAAGCAGTAGCCCCAAAGCCGGCGACAAGGTGATCCGGCAGCCCGAGCGGGTGCCCGGCAAGTTGCGCATCCCGCTGTCATCCTTTAGGTCGTACAAGCCCACCGTGCCGGAACGCACCACGTTCATCGTGGCCGAGGCCACGGTACCGCTGCAACCATAGCCACGCAGGAAGAACAACTCGCCGCGCTCGCCCGTGATGGGGTTCGTCCGCACGGCCAGTTCCTCGCGCCCCGGCGGGATGACCGGCAACCGCGGGACGTTGCCGTCGTGCCGTTGATAAAGCGGCACCCGTCCCCAGTGGCGGGCGTGGGCTGGCAACTCGTCCAGAGCCGCGCGGTCGACCTGCGCCAGGGGAGCCCGCGAAGGTAACGCTTCGCCACGCAATACGAACGTCGCGGTGCCCGTACGCCACGGATCGCGCCGCCCGGTGATGGGGGCGGCGTGGAACATGCGGCGCTGATCGCCCTGCTGGTATAACTCGATCTCCGCCGACATGTCAAAGCTCGCCGGATCGTGCCCCGTCAGCCGGGCGATCTCGGCCAGCGGGATCCGTACCCGATAACCGCCGTCCGTCGCTTGGAGTTCCACTGCCGGCTGGGAAGCGGCCGCAAAGCCTTCGAATCGGCGCAACCGGCCACGTTTCAGGTCGACGATCAAGGGAAAGGCGCCCGGCCCCGAAGGCAGCAGCCGCTGCTCGGACGGCCGGAAGTCGAACCACATCACCCAGCCGTCCTTGTCGTCCTGGGCGGGCGTCGCCGACGTCAAATGGAGTTCCACCGCCGAATCGGTTCGCCGGACAACCATCGTTCCGCCATAACGAAGATCGTCGGATGCGGCGCGGAACGCCTGCTCGTGCTCCAAGGAAAAAACCGGCGAGTCCACGTTGCCGTAGATCCGCTGGAGCCGGCCGGTCTGCGCATCCAACTGCATGATGCCGTCGCCGATGCCGACATAAGCGTGACGATCGTCGGCAGCCACGTGCCGGTAGCCCGGTGCGTAACGGCTCCACAACTCCCTGCCGTTGTAGGCGTCGATCGCGATGACGTAGCCGTCGCCCAGATGGAACGCCCGGCCCGCCGCGGGCACCGGCGGCGGCAGATCGGCCCGGTGGCGGGAAAGGACTCGCTGCCGCCCGGGCGCGCCGAACCAGAGCAGCTCCAGTGGCCACGAGACCCGCTGGTCCACTACCGCCGGGGAGTCCCAGTCGAACGCGCCGTCCAACCGGCCGCGAGTGACCACCCGGCCGTCGAATTCCGCCGCGGGAATCCCCGCCCGGCGTACGAAAGCAGCCCGCTGCTCGGCCGTCATCTCCTCGAACTCGAGCCGACCCGACAGAGGACGCAGCACGCGGTAAAGCTCCGAGGGGCGAATCCGCTGGGCGCCACCCACCACCAACACGTCGTCGGCGAAGTAGTCGGCGTACGGCAGTTTCCCGTCCGTCGCGATCGCATGCACGACGATCGAGCGGCCATAGACGCCCTGACGGACCAATCGCGCCCGAGCCTCCTGTACGGCCCGTGCATCGGGCAGCAGCACCAGAACGTTCCGCTGGCCCGCTGCCGCCAGACGTTCGGCGACCGCCGTGTCGTCGCTGCCGACCACCAGCGCGTAACCCTCCGGCAGCGGTGCCGAAACGGCGGGCCGCAGTGGTTCGGACACCGCCTCGTGACCCGGGGCAAAGGCATAAAGCGTTCCTTGCTCGGTCGAGACATACAGCGTGCCCCCGGCGATGGCCAGGCCCCGCGCCTGACCGTCGACGCGGCCGCTCCAGATGATTTCCCCGGTCCGGCTGTCCACCGCAGTGACCTTCCCGTCGGAACCGGCGACGAGCACATCGCCGGCCAGCGCCAAACTGTAGATCCGCTCGTGCTCGATGCTCCACAGACGTTTCAAGGCATCCCCGGACGTGTCGATCGCTTCCAGTTCTCCCATGCCGGAGGCGAAGAACCGGTCGCCCGTGAACACCGCCCGGTTCCGGCCGCCGACCGGGGCGATCTGCCCTCGCCAGCGGTCCATCCCTTCACGGGGACTGCCGGGAAGACGATCGTAGCCGCTCCACTTGCCGTAGTCGGATCGCCCGCCTGCAAGGCTAAAAAACGCCAAACCGTCGGCCCGGAACAACTCCGTCTCGCCCAGTCGCACCGGCAGGTTCGGCTGCCAGCCGCGAGCGGGTGTGGCCACGAAGCCGTCGACCAGCGTCGCCCAGGTCGATCCGGCCGGCCGCGCATCCCAGTACAGCAGTTCGCCGGTCGCGGCGTCGATCAGCGCGGGCGAACCCTCGCCGGTGGGCATCACCAAGACCTGGCCATCGCTCAGCAGGTAACCTTGCGAGGTCGGACCACCCAGGGACAGGCCGTCGTGCGGGTAAGGCAGATACAACGCATTGATCGTGTCGTTGCACCACCGCACCTGGCCAGTCCCCGCGTCCAACGCGTACACGGCCACACCCTCGCTGGGCCACATGCCGCCGACCACGTACAGCGTGTCGCCGTCCACCAGCACCCCGCTGCGCGAGGGCCAGCGCGAGATCAACCGACCGTTGCCAAGCAGCATCCGGTCGTCCAAGCCGGTGTGGAACGTCCAAATCTCTTCGCCCGTCCGCGCGTCCAGACTGTACACCCTTCCGTCATCGCTGGAAAAATAGCACCGGCCATGCGCGATGTGCGGAGCGAACCGCACGGGCGCACCGGTCGTATAGGTCCACCGCAACGAGCCATCTGCGGCGTCCAGAGCGTAGACCGTATCGTCGGCAGAACTGGCCAGGTACACCACCCCGCCGACGACCACCGGCATGACCGCGTAATCGAAATCGAAGATCGAAAACGCCCGTCCGCAGTCGGGCCAAGCCGCACGCGGGGCCTGCGGCATACGATGCACCCAGGCGACGCCCAGCGGGAAATCCAGCCGCGCAGCGGTGACCGCCGATCGGCGGCCGTCCTTGCGGTAAGCCGGCCAGTCACCGGCACTCGCCGCAACGGTGGCAACCGATACCCAAGCAATCATCAGACTCGTCAGCGAATCTCGCACTAGACTTTTCAATGGTCTTCCTTCCTTTAAGGCCCAGAGGACGCCCGGTATCAATCGCTCGCCAAGTCAACCGTGAAGGTCACTTGGTCCTTCCCATCCACTTGAATCCACTCACGCTTCTCGTGATTTCGAAATCGGACGGTCGTTTCCACGGTGTCGCCGGTCCGGTCCAAATAAAGAAAACTGCTCAGGTAATCTTCCCGTACACCGCCAATCGAGTGAATGTTGACCTGGATGAACCCAACGCCGGAGTCTTTGCGAATATCCCAGCGGTGTTTGTGCGCGCTGAACCACGCGACGATGTTGTATTCGTCCAGCACTTCCTGCAACTGGGGCCACTTGCCGAATTCCGGGTGTGGCTGATGGGTAAAGAGAAAGATGGGGGTATCCTTGTTCCGATGCGTTGCTAGTTCCTCCCAGAACCACCGTTCCTGTGCGTCGCTCATCACCAGGTTCCTGTCGGTCGATCCCGATACTTCGTCGGAAAGGGTGATGAAGCGAATCCCCTGGACGGTCCGGGCGTCGTAGCGGGGCGACAGCACCGGCAGGCCAGTCGTTCGGTCGAAATCGTGATTCCCCAGCACGTACGTCCAATCGACCTTCAGCTTATCCATCTCGCGGACGAATATGTCACTGAACGCTGCGCGGTCTTCGACCAGATCGCCGAGCATGATGGCTTCGTCGGCGATCCCAAGTTCGTTCACGTCGGCCACAGCCGTGGCAAGATGTTGCCCCGGAAACGCCTCGGAACCGTGGCCGACGTGCGGATCCCCTGCGACCCACCAGATAACGCGTTCGGTGGACGGTTCTTCAGCATAGAGCGTGGCCGTTATCGCCGGGTTGTACGCATCGAGCCAGGCGAGATCGACCGTAGGGCCCGTACCAGCCCAGAGGACGGCCAGCAGAGCCGCAAAGAGCGTTCGTTTCATCATGGTTCGTTCTCCAAAGGTCGGCGCCAACGGGGGTTCTTTGTGCCTTCTTTCCAATTCCAGCCCAACCATTTTAATAGAACAGCCACCGGCCGTCGATCTTCTTAACGTGAACGGCAACGGGGACAGCCAGCTTCGGAAAGGGGACAGCCAGCTTTGTGAACGTGAACGGGGACAGCTTTGGAACGAACGGACACAGCTTTTGAGGGTTGCGCGGCGATCGCCGGAGTGGTTGCCACATCGGCCGAGACTGTCATTCCGGTGGGGAAGCCGATGCTCTCGCTGGCGGGTATCGCACAGTATTGGGCTTTGCTGGATTGCGCCGTTCAGAAGGGATCTTGCCCGTTTGCAGCAGCGGCGCATGATTCGCCCTGCGACTTCCAGCGTACCGGCTGTGCAGAAAGGATTGGTTTCCCGAGACCAGCATGTCACCGGCAGGCGTGGCGGATCAACCGGGGCAGCAGGGGCTGTCAGCCGTGGCGGCTGGCTACATCCAGCAGTCGACCGCCGGGGTTGCGGAAACGATGCGAGCCGCGGCGCCGGGCTGTTTCGCGAGCTACCGATGCCGGACTGCCCGCCACGCGGTGGAACAAACGTCCGAAGCCGGTTGCCAGTTCG
>REEF01000648.1 GCA_007695205.1 Planctomycetaceae bacterium | reverse complement strand
TTTCTCGGGCAGATCCAATTGTGTCAGCCGTGCCGCGACACGTGTCGGGACGCTCAGATAAGCCGTCGCGCGCGTCCCTGCCGCGGTCCGCACCCCCGCCGGCACCACCGCTTCCAGTGCCGCACCCCAAGGGCACAGATAGTACCGCGCAATCCACTCGGTCAAGCGCAGCATCGACGGTGCGAGCAGCGGCTGGTCATCCAGGACGGCACAGACCTCTTTCAGTTGCCTGGTGGTAACGGTCCCGTACTGCACATCCACACACCAAGCGACCACTCGCCGGTTCCCCCGTCCCAGCGGCACTTGCACCCGCTTGCCAGCGGCGATCGACGTGGCCAGCGACGCGGGTACCTGATAATCGAACTGGCCGTGCGGCGGTTCCGGAAAAACGACGGTCGCGATCAGCCGTTGCTCGGCGTCGTCCATGTCCCAAGGGTCCGGGTCGGGCTGGAAGAGGTCGCGTTGTCGTTTGCTCATCGGTGCTTGATCGCCTTACGAGAAACAGGCTATCATAGCAGACCCGTTTCGTCTTGTCCGTTTCCAGAGGTTTGGTAACTTGAAGAAAATCGGCATCTTAGGAGGCAGTTTCGATCCTGTGCATTGGGGGCACCTGCTGCTAGCGGAAACGTGCCGCGATCAATGCGGTCTGGACGAGATCTGGTTTTTACCGGCCTCCACGCCCCCTCACAAGCTGCGTCAGCAATTGAGCTCGACCGCCCATCGCGTGGCCATGTTGCAGTTGGCGATCGCCGGTCATGCGGCCCTGCGCGTGTCGACGTTGGAGATCGATCGAGGCGGAGTCAGTTACACGGTGCAGACGCTGGGCGAGTTGAATGAGAGGTACCCGCAGGATGAATTCTTCTTCTTGATGGGCGCCGATTCTTTACAGGATCTGCCCACTTGGTACCAGCCGCAGGAGATCTGCCGCCTGGCGATCCCCGTTGTCGTGCGGCGAGCCGGTGCGCCGGAGCCCGATCTGGACGTGTTGCGGGCGGTGACGACTCCCGAGCGATTGGCGTCGATCCGGGCACACCAGGCTCAGATGCCTCTGATCGAACTGAGCAGCACGGCCATCCGTCAGGCGGTCGCTGCGGGGCGTAGCATCCGCTACCAGACCCCCCGGGCCGTCGAGAAGTACATCCAGGCACAGGGCCTGTATCGAACGACAGAATCCACTTGAGGCTCGCGGCGATGGAGCTCTGGCACCGAAGAGGATTGGAACCGTGACTTGGCCAGCGTCTGAGGTTCACGCTTTCCGCGCTCGATGGGTCCTGCCCGTCCAGTCGCCGCCGATCCGTGACGGCATCGTGGCGATCGCCGATTCGGCGATCGTCTACGTGGGTACTGATCGGGGCGATGATCAGGCCGATGATCGGCCGACCGATCTGGGTGATGTGGCCATCCTTCCCGGTTTGGTCAACGCGCATACCCACCTGGAATTCAGCGACTTGGACGCTCCGCTGGGCCAGCCGGGGATGCCGTTCACCCAATGGATCGCCACCGTGGTCCAGCATCGCCGCCAACAGGATGCGGAAGATTCGCGGAGCGTGGGGGCGGCCATCCGGCGGGGGATCGCTGAAAGTCTTCGGCTGGGAGTCACGATGTTGGGCGAGATCGCGACCAGCCCGTGGCCTTGGGATCAGGTTTCCGACCAGCCGATCGGCGGCGTCGTCTTCCGGGAACTGCTGGGCTTGTCGTCCGAGCGAATCGCAAGCCAGGGCGGTTTGGCCAGCGCTCATCTGCAACCCGGGGGATGGGGCGACGTATGGCGGGCTGGGTTGAGTCCGCACGCGCCTTATTCGGTGCACCCTGAACTGCTAAGCCGGGTGGTCGATTTGGCAAAGCGCGCCGATGTTCCCCTGGCCATGCATCTGGCCGAAACCCGCGAGGAACTGCAATTGCTGGCATCGCATGACGGACCGTTCGTACCACTGCTGCGGCAGTTGGGCGTTTGGGACCCGGGTGTGTTGCCGATAGGTCGGCGGCCGTTGGATTATCTCAGAGTCCTGGCCCAAGCCCCTCGCGTGCTGGTGATCCATGGCAACTATCTGGCCGACGACGAGATCGATTTTCTGAGCGATCGCGCGGATCGTATGTCAGTCGTCTATTGTCCCAGGACGCATCGTTACTTCCAGCACGAACCGTACCCTTTGGCTCGAATGATTTCGGCCGGGGTTCGCATCGCGTTGGGTACGGATTCCCGCAGTTCGTCGCCGGACCTGAGCCTGCTGGCCGAGATGCGGCAGGTTGCGGCGGATCACGTGGAGATCGCCCCCGAACAGATCCTGCGGATGGCGACGATCCACGGCGCCCGAGCGTTGGGCGGCGAGTCGAACACCGGGACATTGGTCGCTGGTGGCCCAGCCGATCTGACCGTCGTCGGGTTACCGGCTGGCCAACGCGATCCCTACTCGTGGCTCTTCGACGCCTCGACACGTGTCCTCGCAACCGTCTGTCGCGGCAAACTGGCGGCGGGATCGTTCGATGGCAACGCCGATTTCCCTCCGTAAGGCTTCGTGTTCGAGGACGCGGACTAAGTAATCAGCCAGGTATTTCTTGGGGAAAATCGGCGAAAGGGGCCGGGAGTGGCGTGTTCATTTTGTGCGTATCAAGGCCATTTTTGGCCAGGAAGCCCGAGAACTCTCGACCCCGTTGCGCTGATTTCACCAAGAAATACCTGGCCGGATGCTGATCACATCAGCCACCAGTCGCCGCTGATCAACACGTACACGGCTAGCAGCAGATTGGTCACCGCGTGCGCGAAGATGCAATCGCCCATGCTCCGCGTGCGCACCATCAGCCAGGTGACCAGCGAAAACCAGACGGCGGCGGCGATCAGTTCCGCCGGGTGCATCAGCATCGGAACGATCGTGCCGGCAGCGACCGCCGTCGCATTCACCTGTCCGAAGGGGATCTGCCACCACTGGTCGGACATCACGTAACGCATGACCAAGCCGCGCAGGAAGAACTCTTCGATGATCGGCACCAGCGCGACCATGCCCAGCAAGCGGAGCGCCATGAATCCCCATGCTGTGACAGGGCGGTCCGGAAATTGTTGGAAAGGGTTGAACGCGGATCTTGCGGCCGAATCCAGGGCTTGCCCCCAACCGATTTGCGTCAGCACCATCGATTCCAGTTGCAGCTTGCAGATCCCCACCCACAGCACGGCACCGACGATGCCCACGCCCAGTGCCAGCCAACTGATGCGGAACCGAAAACCCGCGTATCCGGGCAAGACCAGCAAGACGGCGATCGTGGTGAGCAGGATCTTGGCAGCATAGATCAGCGGATAAGCCTCGTAGCCGATTCCCCATCCGCCGGCCGATTCGCCCTGGGCTTCCGCACTTGGCTCGAAGGACCCCACCAGCAAGTAGACGACCATCGGCAATAGGAACACCAGCCAAGGGTGTTGCTGCAGCAGGCGTTGCCAGGCTGCGGGCAGGAACCGCGATCGCGGGAAAGACAGAACAGATTCATCGGAAGGATTCGGGTCGGTCATAGGGTACCCATCGAAATCAGGCAGGAGGTGGGATCAACGCAGCACACGATCGAACAACTGATAGGCCAATTGGCGCATTTCCGCAGGGAATTCGTGAGCCGCATCGGGGTGCTCGATTTGTAGCTGGTCGGACGCATCGTACAACTCGTAGATCTGCCGGGCTGCTTGGACCACGGCTGCGGCGCTTTTCCAACGGAAGTTATGATCGTGCAACGGGGCGCTGATCAAGCACGTCCGTGGCGCCAGGGCAGCGATCATCTCATGGAAATCGAAGGGGATCTCTTCCAACCGGCCTCGATACGCGGCCAGTGCCGGGATGTAACGTTGTTGAGTCCAGCCGCGTCCTTCGCTCCAGACGCTTTCCTGCCCGTCATAGTAGTCCAGGTACGAATCCAGGCCGCAACTGCTGACCACGACCTTGATCCGAGGCTCGAAGACGGCGGTGTACACCGAGTTATGACCGCCCAGGGAGTGGCCGATCGAGCCGAACCGACCACCGCGGACCATCGGCAATGATTCCAGCACATCCAGCCCGCGGATATGATTCCAGATCGCCTTCATGGTTCCACTCTGGTAGCCCAGTGCCTGCAGATCGGGAGCGTAGGCACCCAAGATCGGATAGGGCGGGATCAGGACCACGTAGCCGCGCGCCGCCAGTTCGCGGGGGTAATTGCGTTGGTCGTCAAACGGTGGTAGCCCGTCGCCGTCCAAGGCTTGATCCGTAAACGCTTGCTGAGCCATGCCGGTACCCAGCAGGCAGAGGGCCGCTGGGTGAGCCGCCGCGCCGGACGCTAACGCCGATTTGGGGATCAGCAGATACGCCGGCACCCGCTCATCGGGCTCGGCTGCAAACGAGATTCTCTGCTGCAAAACGTCTCCCTCGTCCCGCTGGAAATGGACTCGCAATTGCAGCGGACACCGCTTCGCATCGCCGGGCAGGGTCCCCATCACTTCCTCCATCGCCGCCACGATCATGGACCGTCGTTTTAGCCACTCCTCGGTCGATCCAACGGGCTGGATGCGGCCCTGAGCATCCCGGTAGATCAACAGATTGTTCCGATCCAGCCGAGGCCACGGTGGGGAAGAAGCGGCGGATGCTGACGTTCGAGACGCCGCTGCGGGCCAGGCAACGGCGGTGGTCAACGCGCTGGCGATCAAAAAATCTCTGCGAGAGACACGCAAGCGTTTGGGCATCATCGCAAACCTCGGTGGGAAAATGTGGCGTCCATTACTCTACTCGACGCCCATTCTAGGAGGTTTTTGCGTTGCACAAAAGCAGCGAGCCACGCTTTCGTCCTTGGCTCGCGACCGGGGGATGCGTGATGGCTGCTGTTTTCTCGCAGTTCAGTTTGCCGCCGCGCAACTGACCGGTACGTGGCGGGATTCGTGCACCGGTGCATCTGGCAAGTCCTGGTCCTGGTGTGCAAACCGTCGACTGTCGGCGATCCAGTCAGCGCGCGAGTAGCTGAGCACCGAGGTATCGGTCTCGCGGATCTCGATTCGGTCCAACGAAAACCCCAATTCGGTGATTTCTGTGAACAGTTGGTAGGCCAGATTCTCTACCGACGTCGGCCGCTGGAACAACTTCAGCTTCAACGATTCGCCTGTCCGCTGGGTGTGCTGTTGCAACGTTTCGTACAACGGGTCGTGGACGTTGATCAGCATGGCATGGTCGTATTGGCCCTTCAGGAGCGGTTCGATCTTGTCATCGAAATGGGCAAACAAAGTGGAATACGAACCGGTGCGTTCTGTTTCGAAAAAGCAACGCACTCCGTAACGATGACCGTGCAGATTCCGGCATTTGTCCTGCAGTTCTTCGTTCCGATGCGCCGCGTAGAACTTATAGTCCTTTTGGATGATCATGCTTACGCTCTTATGTTTTGCACTTGGCGAACTGATAAAGCCATTCGAGTCCAGCACTTCGACATCACCCGCTGTTGATCAGCGACATGATCTCGGCGCGGCTGGATTCGTTGGTCTTGAAGATGCCCCGCAGAGCGCTGGTCACCGTCTGGCTGCCCGGCTTGCAGATCCCCCGGATCGACATGCAGGAGTGTTCGGCTTTCACCACGACCGCCACGCCCAGCGTTTCCAATTCACGTTCGATCATATCCGCTACTTCGCAGGTCATTCGTTCCTGGACTTGGGGGCGATGCGCCACTTCGTCAACCACCCGCGCCAGTTTGCTCAGCCCGGTGACGCGACCATTGGGCACGTAAGCGACGTGCGCCACGCCTCGGAAGGGCAGCAGGTGATGTTCGCACATGCTGGTGAAGCTGATATCGCGGACCAGAACAATCTCGTCGTAGTCCTCGGGAAAAGTCACATGAAGATGTCGCGCCGGGTCGGTGTGGAGTCCGGAGAACATTTCCTTATACATCCGAGCCACACGCCGCGGCGTATCCTTCAGACCGGGCCGATCTGGATCCTCGCCCACTGCGGTCAAGATGGTCCGGACTGCCCGTTCGATGGCAGGTAGGTCCACGCTTTTGGGGAGAAACTGGGGCTTGGGGTCCGGCACGTACCGCGATTCAGAACTAGTCGCCAGGGGGGATTCTAACGTCAGAGTCATCATCGATCCAATCTATGTTCAAATTATTGTAACGTCTATTTCTTTTCGCCGTCCTCGATTTCTAACGAAAAGCGCCGCGATTTCAAGTTTTCGAGTGCAAAAAAACAGTTTCTTTTGCGAAAAATATCTTTCCGCGATTCGTTTTCGGCCCTGTTGCAAAAAGCAGGGCATCGGATTAAAAAATCTATCCGTCTTCAGTTGGTCAAATCCAGGCAGACGATGGTCGGCAGAAGGCGAAGATGGATCATGTCGAGCCACTTTCCCACGCTTTCAAGGAGACACGAATGAGCACGATAAATGTCGCGATGATTGGTCAGGGTTTCATGGGGCGATCTCACTCCAATGCTTGGGGACAGGTGGCCAAATTCTTCAAGCCGCCGCTCAAACCGGTGATGCATACGGTGTTTGGTCAGGAGGCGGAGAACCCGCAGGCGTTCGCCGACAACTGGGGATGGCAGAACGCGTCCACCGACTGGGAGTCCGTCGTACGAGATCCGGACATCGGGCTGGTCGATATCGTCACCCCGAATTTCATGCACGCGCCGCCTGCGAAAGCGGCGATCGCCGCCGGGAAGGCCGTCGCCTGCGAAAAACCCATCGCGGGAACGCTGGCCGAGGCGCGTGAAATGGCGGAAGCAGCCAAAAAGGGTGGGGTCAAAACGGCGGTTTGGTTCTGCTACCGCCGTTGCCCGGCCGTGGCCTTGGCCTATCAAATGGTAAAGGACGGCGAGATCGGGGACATCCGCCACGTTCGTGCTCATTACCTGCAGGATTGGGCGGACGAATCGATCCCGCTGGCCTGGCGGTTCCTCAAAGAACAAGCGGGCTCGGGAGCCCACGGGGATTTGAACGCCCATATCGTCGACATGACTCGATTCGTAACCGGCCAGGAGATCACCGAGATCTGCGGCGCGATCGCCGAAACGTTCATCAAGCAACGCAAGCGGATGTCGGGCGTCTCGGGTGGCGGCATCGGCGCCACGATGGAAGCTGGATCGGACATGGGCGAGGTCACCGTCGATGATACCGTCTTGTTCCTGGCTCGATTCTCCGGCGGCGCGGTCGCCAGTTTCGAAGCAGCGCGTCAAGCGACGGGCAACCAGAACCGCAACGGCTTCGAGATCAACGGCACCAAGGGTTCGTTGAAGTTCGATTTCGAGCGGATGAACGAATTGGAATACTACGACGCGCGTCTGCCGCGTCGAGCTCAGGGTTGGACCACCATCATGTGCACCCATGGTGGCGACCACCCGTACGTTGCCAACTGGTGGCCCGACGCCCACATCATCGGCTACGAGCACACGTTCACCAACGAAGCCTACGATTTCTTGTGCGAGATTGCCGGCGAAACGCCCACGGTTCCGATCCCGACCTTCGACGATGCTTACCAGACGCAGCGAGTCCTGGAGGCATCGTTGCTGTCGGCGGCGGAAAAACGCTGGATTTCGATGGACGACGTCAAGTAAGCTCCGTCGGACTTGGATGGCTGGGGTTCCCAGCGGGGAGAATCCCCGCTGGAGCAAAGCGGGAGACGGCTAAAAGTGCCGAAACACGGATCTCGCGGCAGCCTGCATTGACAGCAGATCTGCCGCTGGACCCGTCGGATAGGGCCAGTCGGCGCGGGCGACCGGGAATTTTTCAAGAATTCCGACCCATTTGTTCGAAAACCGCATGGGGAAGCGTGCTTGGTATGGTTGAGTTTCCCGGCGATTGGCGGTAAGATGTGCCGGACAAGCATACCTGTAAGCCTTCACGCGTTTCCGGGCTCATCTGTCAGGGCCGAACCGTTCCCCGTCCAGCAGATGTCGAACGGACTGTTTGCTGGTGAAGCCATCTGGTCGTGCTTGTCTGATTTCTCGGGGGAACGAACGAGTGGGCTTCTACGGTTGGGGCCTCTCTCGTGCTGAAACGCGGCTGATTTCCAAGCCGCCGATCGATATTCGTCTTAACCGAATCTTAGGAGAGTGTACGTGAATAAGCGGAAATGGGTCACGGTTGACGGCAACGAGGCGGCGGGTTACGTCGCTCACAAGTGCAGCGAGGTCGTGGCGATTTACCCGATTACGCCTTCGTCGCCGATGGGTGAGTTGTCGGACGCGTGGGCGGCGGCCGGGTACCCCAACGTGTTCGGGGCGATCCCAGATGTGATCGAGATGCAGAGCGAAGGCGGCGCGGCGGGCGCTTGCCATGGAGCGATCCAGGCGGGGGCGTTGACGACGACGTTTACGGCGTCGCAGGGGCTGCTGCTGATGATTCCCAACATGTTCAAGATCGCCGGGGAACTGACCCCAGCCGTCTTTCACGTGTCGGCTCGAACTCTGGCCACCCATGCGTTATCGATTTTCGGCGACCACAGCGACGTGATGTCGGTCCGCAGTTGCGGGTGGGCCATGCTGGCCTCGGGGTCGGTTGTCGAAGCGCAGGACATGGCGATGATCGCACATTCGGCGACCTTTCGAACCAGGATTCCCTTCCTGCACTTTTTCGACGGGTTCCGTACGTCGCACGAAGTCAACAAGATCGAGTTGCTGACCGACGACGATATTCGATCGATGCTGGATGACGAACTGATCGCCGAGCATCGGATGCGGGCTCTGGACCCGGACCGTCCGAAGATCCGCGGAACGGCTCAGAATCCCGACGTGTTCTTCCAGGCTCGCGAGGCCTGCAATCGGTTCTATGATGCCACGCCGGGCATCGTCCAGGAAACGATGGACCGCTTTGCCGAATTGACGGGTCGTCAGTACCATCTGTTCGATTACGTCGGTGCGCCGGACGCACAGCGGGTGGTGATCCTGATGGGCTCGGGGATCGGAGCGGCCGAGGAGGCTGTGCACCAGATGGTCGAGGCGGGCGAGAAGGTGGGCATGGTGATCGTGCGGCTGTTCCGCCCGTTCGACGTTTCCGCCTTTATCAATACCCTGCCCAGCTCGGTCAAGCACATCGCCGTGCTGGACCGGACGAAGGAGCCCGGCGCGACGGGCGAACCCCTGTACCAGGACGTGGTCACCGCCGTGATGGAAAGCTGGGCGGATCGGCCGGAAACCAACGGTTCGATGCCCAAGATCATCGCCGGACGCTACGGCCTGTCGTCGAAGGAGTTCACTCCGGCGATGGTCAAAGCCGTATTCGACCAGATGTCGGTGGACGCCCCGAAGAAGCGGTTCACGGTCGGGATTATCGACGACGTGACGAATCTGAGCATCCGCTGGGACCCCGAAGTATACTCGGAAAACGCGGATGTCAACTGCAGCATCTTCTACGGTTTGGGCAGCGACGGCACGGTCGGCGCCAACAAGAACACCGTGAAGATCATCGGGGAAAACACCGATCTGTTCGCTCAGGGCTACTTTGTCTACGATTCGAAGAAGGCTGGGGCGATGACCGTTTCGCATCTGCGATTCAGCCCCCGCCCGATCAACTCGACCTACCTGATCGAACGGGCCAGCTTCGTCGCCTGTCACCAGCCCGTGTTCCTGGAACGGATGGACGTGCTGGAGAAGGCCGAAAAGGGCGCCACTTTCCTGTTGAATTCGCCGCACGGCCCGGACCAGATCTGGAGCCATCTGCCGTTCGAGTTGCAACAGACGATCATCGACAAGCAGTTGAAGTTCTACGTGATCGACGCCTTGACCGTCGCGCGGGAAGCCGGGATGGGCGGACGCATCAATACGGTCATGCAGACCTGCTTCTTCGCCCTGGCCAACGTGCTGCCTCGTGACGCAGCGATCGCCCAGATCAAAGAGGCGATCGAGAAGACGTATGGCAAGCGAGGGGAATCGATCGTCCAGCGGAACTTTGCAGCCGTCGATGCCTCGATCGCCAACCTGCACGAGGTCCAGGTGCCGTCGGTGGCGGACAGCCAACTGCGCCTTCTGCCACCGGTCACGGGATCGATCACCGATTTCGTCGAGCGGGTGACCAGCACCATCGTCGCCGGCAAAGGCGATTTGTTGCCGGTCAGCGCCATGCCGATCGACGGCACGTTCCCGACGGCCACCGCCCAGTACGAAAAACGCAGTATCGCGGTGGAGATCCCGATCTGGGACGCAGAGATCTGCATCCAGTGCGGGCTGTGTGCGTTGGTCTGCCCCCACGCGGCCATCCGTGCCAAAGCCTTCCCGGAAGCGGATGGAGCCGGCGCGCCCGAGGGTTTTGTGTCGCGCAAGTACACGGGTAAGGATCTGCCCGACCATCTGTTCACGATCCAGGTCGCCCCGGACGATTGCACCGGCTGCGGCGTGTGCGTCGATGTCTGCCCGGCGAAGAGCAAGACCGAGGTCAAGCACAAAGCGATCAACATGGAGCACAAGCTGGACCATCTGGACCTCGAGCGGAAGAACTTCGATTTCTTCCTGTCGATCCCGGAACTGGACCGGGCTCAGGTCAACCAGCAGACCGTCAAGGGCTCGCAGTTGCTGCTGCCGCTGTTCGAGTACTCGGGGGCGTGCTCCGGTTGCGGCGAGACGCCCTATATCAAGCTGATGTCCCAGTTGTTCGGCGATCGCGTCGTGGCGGCCAACGCCACGGGCTGCTCGTCGATCTACGGCGGCAACCTGCCGACCACGCCTTACACGGTCACTGCCGAGGGTCGTGGCCCGGCCTGGTGTAACTCGTTGTTCGAAGACAACGCCGAATTCGGGCTCGGTTACCGATTGGCGTTGGACATGCGCAAGCATTTCGCGGAGACCCTGCTCAAGACGCTGGCCGGTCAGATCGGAGAAGACTTGGTGGGCGAGTTGCTGAACGCCACGCAGGACGCGGAAGAAGAAATCTTCGCTCAACGCCGCCGGATCGATGCGCTGATGAAGCGGCTGGAGAGCATGTCGGGTCCGGAAGTGGTACGGTTGCGAGCCGTGGCCGACGCGTTGGCTCGAAAGAGCGTCTGGATCATCGGCGGCGATGGTTGGGCCTACGACATCGGCTTCGGTGGTCTGGATCACGTCTGCGCCTTAGGACGCGATGTCAACATCTTGGTGCTGGACACCGGAGTCTACTCCAACACGGGCGGCCAGGCCTCGAAGGCCACGCCGCGCGGAGCGGTGGCCAAGTTCGCGGCAGCGGGCAAATCGGTCAACAAGAAAGATCTGGGCATGATCGCCGCCTCGTACGGCAATGTCTATGTCGGCCAGGTCGCCATGGGCGCCAACCCGGCGCAGACCGTCAAGGTGTTCCGGGAGGCCGAATCGTGGCGAGGCCCGTCGCTGATCCTGGCCTACAGCCACTGCATCGCTCACGGAATCGAAATGTCCACCGCCATGACCCATCAGAAGGACGTCGTCCGCTCGGGCTTCTGGCCACTGTACCGCTTCGATCCGCGTCTGGCACGCGACGGGGGACGACCCTTCCAACTGGATAGCCGCAAACCGACGATCCCGTTCCGGGAGTTGGCCGTCAAAGAAGCTCGCTTCGCCATGCTGCTTCGCAGCAATCCCGAGCGGGCTGACCATTTGTTCAAATTGGCTCAACAGGATATCGACGATCTGTGGCACTACTACGAGCAGTTGGCAGGCGTCGAACGTGACATCGCAGGTAGCAATGGAGGAAAATAACGTGAGCGTAGATCTCTCGACAAATTATCTCGGTCTGAAATTGAAGAACCCGCTGGTCGCATCGGCCAGCCCTTTGACAAGCAAGCTGGAGTCGCTCCGACGTCTCGAGGAAGCCGGAGTCTCTGCCGCCGTCATGCACTCGCTGTTCGAAGAACAGATCGTGCACGAGGAAATCGAACTGGGCAATCTGTACGAAGCCCATGCCAATTCGTTCGCCGAATCGCTGGGTTACTTCCCGGAACTGCAAGACTATCATACCGGGCCCGGGGATTACTTGAGCACGATCGAGGGCGCCAAGCAGAGCCTGTCGATCCCGATCATCGCCAGCTTGAACGGATCGTCCCAGGGCGGTTGGATGCGTTACGCCAAGTCGATCGAGGATGCCGGGGCCGACGCGCTGGAGCTGAACATCTACTTCGTGTCTACCGACGAAACCATGTCCAGTGGCGATGTGGAACAACGCTACTGCGATCTGGTCGCTGCGGTCAAACAGACGCTGAAGATTCCCCTGGCCGTCAAGATCGGGCCGTCGTTCAGCAGCCTGCCACACTTCGCAGGCCAGTTGGTCGCCGCCGGTGCAGACGGTCTGGTGCTGTTCAACCGGTTCCTGGAGCCCGATATCGATCTGGAGGAACTGGTGTTCGAGCCGAACCTGATCCTCAGCAACCGCGCCGAACTGCGGCTGTCGCTGCGATGGCTGGCCATCCTCCGCGACCAGCTCTCGATCTCGTTGGCCGCGACCAGCGGTGTGCACGAGACCGAGGATGTCATCAAAGCGCTGTTGGCCGGCGCCGATGCCACCATGATGGCAACCGTGCTGCTGCAGCGAGGGCCGGACCACATGACCGCGATGCTCGAACAATTGGCCAACTGGCTGGAAGAACGCGAGTACGAATCCGTCCAGCAGTTGCAGGGCAGCATGAGCCGCATCCGCTGCTCCGACCCCAGTCAACTGGAACGAGCCAATTACATGAAAGCGCTGGTGTCCTACACCGACGCCATCTAAGGCTCGTGACGATAGGACCATCCCTTCAACGCACGCCGAGGCCTACCAAGGTTTTGGCGTGCGTTGTTTTTTGATCGAGCCAAGCTTTGAAAGTTCTGGCCCACGCAGGGCCACGCCCGTTACCGCTTGGTTATGTGGCTTCGTTGGGCAACGCTTCCGAATTTCGAGGGAACAGTACAACCAAGACGATAAACCCGAGAATGCCGAGCAATCCGAACAGGCCAAACCATGGTGATCGTCCTTTCCCTTGTGCGTAGTTCATCGCGCCCCAGACAAATGCAGGCAATCCGGCTAGAATGAGTACCCAGCCGATTGCCCTGGGGTCAGACCCTTGCCCTGGGGTCAGACCCTGTTAATCGGCACTTGGGTC